>JBOGNW010000244.1:0-8777 GCA_050747425.1 Candidatus Acidiferrales bacterium | reverse complement strand
GTATCAGGCTTCGGCGGCGCCGCAACCGCGCGCGGGTTGCCGCACCTGCGGGGCGCGAGAGTTTGTTCATCTCGCTGGGACCGAACGCCCGCAGATTACGCTTTGCGGGCGCACCTCGGTACAGATTCATGAGCGCGGTCGTCGGCTCGATCTCGACCTGCTTCGCCAGCGGCTGGCCGCGCATGGGGAAGTGCGCAACAACCCTTATCTGTTGCGGTTGCGGATGCGAGACTATGAGTTGACGCTCTTTGCCGACGGGCGCGCCATCGTGGGCGGCACCACCGACCCGGCTCTGGCTCGCAGCCTGTACGCGCGTTTCGTCGGTTCCTGAGGACTGCCTGGCAGGCTTTCCGGCGCTGTGGTAGAGTAAACATTCACTGGGAGAAGGGCGGTCATGTCAGGCCATTCTAAGTGGGCGACCATCAAGCACAAGAAGGCGGCGACGGATGCCCGCCGGGGCCGCGCGTTTTCTCGCCTGATCAAAGAAATCGCCATTGCGGCGCGGCTGGGGGGCGGAGATGCGGCGAGCAACCCCCGCCTGCGCTCCGCCGTCGCCGCGGCCAAAGCGGAGAACATGCCGTCCGACAACATCGAGCGCGCCATTCAGCGCGGCACGGGACAGATTCCCGGCATGGTGCTGGAAGACGTGACCTTTGAAGGCTACGCCCCGGGCGGCGTTGCTGTCTTAGTGGAGACGACGACCGACAACCGCACGCGCACCGTGAACGAGCTGCGACATCTTTTCTCCCGCTGGGGCGGCAACCTGGGAGAGAGTGGTTGCGTGGCCTGGATGTTCCACAAGAAGGCGTATTTGACCCTTCCGCGCGAGCAGGCCGACGAAGAGCGGCTACTCAATGTGGCGCTCGAGGCGGGGGCCGAGGACTTGCGTGAAGACGGCAGCAACTGGGAGATCACCGGCCCGGCAGAAAAGTTGGACTCCCTGAAGGTGGCGCTGGGCGCGGCCGGCCTCAACCCCACGGCGGCCGAAGTCACCATGTTGCCGCAGAGTACGGTGCCGGTCGAAGGCGGCGCCGCCCAGCACGTGCTGCGGCTTCTTGAAGCGCTGGAGGAACACGACGACGTCCAGCAGGTCTACGCCAATTTCGACATTGCGGAAAAGGAAATCGAAGCTGCGCTCGCGACCTCCGGCGGCGAGTAAGCCGGAGCGGACTCCTCCCGGGCTGCGTGTGCTCGGGGTTGACTGCGGAAGCGCCACCACTGGCATCGGCGTAGTCGAGACCCAGGGCCGAACCTGCCGGCTGCTGCACTTTGGAGCTATTCGCCCGCCGCGCTCCCAGGAGTTTCCCGACCGCCTGGCCCACATTCATCGAGAGTTGGAGCGACTGGTGCAGGAATTTCGCCCGGACGCCATTGCGCTCGAGCAGATTTTCCAAGCTCACAACGTCAAGACGGCGATGCAGTTGAGTCAAGTGCGCGGCGCAGTTCTGCTGGCGGCCTCGCGGGCTGGCGTGCGCGTAGTGGAGTATTCCGCGCTGACGGTGAAGAAGAGCGTGGTTGGCTACGGGCGGGCCGAGAAGCACCAGGTGCAATGGATGGTGCAGCGCGAGCTGGGGCTGGCGAGTCCGCCGCAACCCGACGACGTGGCCGATGCTCTGGCCGTGGCCATCTGTCATTGGCGCGCGGAAACCGCCCAGCGGCGCCTGAAAGCGGGCGCGAACGGTTGAGATGACGCGCGAGCGCTCTCTTTTCTTGCCGGGCCTGGTCTTTCTTGCTGGCTTGGCTCTTCCTCTCGGAACCCTGGACGCTGACGAGCCGCCTGCGCGGCTAACCTATGTGAAGGTTTTCGAGGGCAGTTTGCCCGAATACACGCGGGTAACGATTGAGGAAAACGGCCAGGCTACCTACCAGGACGGCTCTACTGATCAGCCGGAGGCCCCGGAGTCGTTTCGACTTTCATCAGCGATGGCGGCTCGGCTGTTCGGGTTGGCGGCTGAGCTCGGCTATTTCCAGAATCTCGAGCTTGACAGCGGTCAGCGCGTGGCCCACATGGGCGACAAGACCTTCCTTTACGAAAAGGGCACTATGCGCGCTGAGGTTCGCTACAACCACACCAAGAACTCGACCGCCTTCGAGTTGCAGAATTGGTTTGAGCGCATTGCCCGCGGGCGCTACCTGGCCGGGCAGCTCGAGCATCAGGCGGTTTTTGATCGCCTGGGACTGGCGGAAACACTGCGCACTTTCGAGCGTGAATTTAACGCTGGACAATTGGTCGACCCCGAACAGTTTGTCAGCGTGCTGGAGAGGATAGCCAAAGACGCGCGCGCCATGGGTTTGGTCAAGAGCCAGGCGCAAGACCTGTTGCGGCGCATCCGCGGCGGGCCGGCCCGGCTGCAGTTGGAGTACGGCGACGATGAGACGGGCTGGTATTACAAGATGGTTTTGGTGGACGGCGGTAGCGCCACCCAGGAGAGTCGCCGCTACGGCGATCCCACCAATCCACAGCGGCTCGACCTTCCCGAAACTACCAGCAAGCGTCTGTGGGAGTTGGCGCGCCTGGCCAACTATTTTCGCGAGTTGACGACCTACAGCGAGAGCCCGGGGCGATTGCGCGGCTACCGGCTGAGCTACGACGCAGGTCCGGAGTTTCGGCAGCTTGTGTTTTCAGCGCCTCCCAACGCCCTGCTGGCGGAAATGGTGCACATCTTCCAGCAAAGTTTACAGCAGACCTATTTTCAGCAACGGCTGCGGGCGGCGTTGGAAGGGAACTCCATCGAATTGCAGGTCGTCTTGCAAGACTTGGAGACAGCGGTTCGCGGGGACAAGCTGCTGGCTCCGTCAGAATTTGTCCCGCTGCTCGAAGGGATCGCCGGCCAAACCGAGCAGCATGCGGTGGTCCGCGGGCTGGCCGAACGTTTGCTGGCGCAACTCCGCGGCGGCAGTCGCTAGGCCACTAGCTACCAAAGAAGAATCCCCGCATACCCCACGACACTGGAACGATCGCCGGTGATGTCACCCGAAGTGGCGTAGCGGACCAATTCAGCCTCCCGGGCGCCCAACTCGCCGAGAGCCGTCAGCACGGCTACGGTCGGTTCATAGCCGCACATAGAAATCTTTTCTCGGTGAACGGTGTCATACAAGCCGCGGGGGTCGAGCGCCAGGATGCGATCAATGGCTTTGCGATCTTTCAGCCGGGCAGCACTGTCAGGTTCGTAGTGGGTAAAGTCGGTCGAAGCCAGCAACAACGGTCTCGGTTGCCGTGCTGCCACGACCGTAGCCAACGCCCGTCCCAGGGCTTCGATCGGAGCCAGGCGGCCAACGCTCAAGATGATGGGCACGACGTGCAGACCCGGCGCACGATGCTGCAAGAAGGGGAGCTGCACCTCGAGGGAGTGTTCCAGTCGGTGGGCTTCGGGATCTTTGGTCAGGCTGGGGCAGGCCTGGCAGAGGGCGGCCGCCAATTCCGCATCGACCATTACTTCGCCCAGCGGCGTTTCCCAACTACCTTCGGAAAAAATGGCCATCGGGCTGCCGCGCCCGTAATGGTTGGGACCGAGGAGAATAGCAGAGGGAGGAAACTCGAGGCGCTCATACACGGCTCCGGCTACCGGGCCGGAGTACATAATGCCTGCGTGAGGAACCACCCCGGCCAGCACTGAGCGAGGCGTCTGAGTTGGCGCCATAAGTTGTTGGAGTTGACGATTCAGTGGTTCCGGCCGCGCCGGGTAGAAAGTGCCGGCTACGGCAGGCGGGCGCCGCATCACTAAGCCTCTGGAAGAATGCTAGAGGGTGGCCCGAGCCACGTCAACGGGTGGGTAGATCAGGGCCCCTGTTTCTGCCCGGGTTGGCGTTTGATCTTAACCGCCGTATCCGTTCCCGCCAGGTAGGTAATCTCGACCCGGTCGCCAAATCCGTAGAGCTTGTTGGCGTCCATCTGTTTGCCCACTTGCGTGCCTAACTTCTGGTTGTAGGTGAAGGTGCGCACCAGGTTGTAGTTGGTGCGGCTGCGCACGGTGATGGCCACGCGGGTGGCGTGGATGACCTCACCGCGAAAAAGTTCCTCCTTCAGGCGGGGACTCTTGGATTGTATGGGCTGACCCGAAGTCGCCTGAGCAGAGGCGCCCACAGCAGCGAGCCACAGCAGGCCAGCGGCAAGAACCCGGAGAAGATTAGTCGTCGATATCATCCGCGCTGATTCGCAATGAGCGCAGGAATTTGATGTCCTGCGGGGTGATCGTAAGTCGTCCTTCGGCGGCCGCCTCGGCGGACTCTTCGTCAATGCGGATCTTGAGGGACTTCAGGAACCGTCGGTCTTGGTTGGTCATCGAGGGCGGTGCATTGGGTTCGCGACGGTTGAGACCCACAACGGCGTCCAGCATGAGAAACACGTCGTAGCCGTGGGTTTTGAGACGTGCGATGGCGTGCGCGATTTCGTCCGATTCCGTAACCGCCTGGTTGATGGCGCGGCCTAGCTCGCGCAACAACTGCTTCATGCGGTTATCGAGTTCCACCGCCGTCCATCCTCTCCTTCGCAACCCTCCGCTATCGTTCGGCGGGATTCTATGACTCGGCGAAAAGCACTGTCAAGGCAAAAGGGCGTCTACCCTCCGCTTGCACCAGGCCGAACCGTCCGCTACCATAACTGTTTGGAGAGGTGATGCGACCACCTGATAGGGCCGATCCGACGGCAACCACAAAATCCGCGAGCCCCGAAAGGCGCGAGAAATTTCAGACGCGTTCGCACATAGAAATAAAGCCCTGCTATGGCCCGGCGGACTTGGCGGGGTTTAGCCCGGAGCGCGACCTCGGATATCCAGGGGAGTTTCCCTTCACCCGTGGCGTCCATCCCACCATGTACCGCAGCCGGTTGTGGACCATGCGGCAGTACGCCGGCTATGGAACGGCGGCTGAGTCCAACCGCCGCTTTCGCTATCTATTGAGTCAAGGGCAGACGGGCCTTTCGGTAGCCTTCGACCTCCCCACGCAAATCGGTTACGACTCCGACCATCCGCGGGCGCTGGGGGAAGTGGGTCGCGCTGGCGTGGCCATCGATTCGCTCGCCGACATGGAAGAGCTGGTTGCCGGCATTCCTCTCGACCAAGTGTCCACCTCGATGACCATCAACGCTACCGCCGCCATTCTTCTGGCCTTCTATGTTGCGGTGGCCAAGAGACAGGGGGCCGAGGTCCGCAAGTTATCCGGCACGGTACAGAACGACATCCTTAAGGAGTATATCGCCCGCGGCACCTACATCTATCCTCCGCGGGCGGCCCTGCGGTTGGTGACCGATATCATGGCCTATTGCCAGCAGGAGTTGCCGGAATGGAACACCATTTCCATTAGCGGCTACCACATCCGCGAAGCGGGTGCCACGGCAGTTCAGGAAGTTGCCTTCACGCTGGGCAATGCCCTGGCGTACGTGCGGGCAGCGGTCGAGCGCGGGCTCAACGTGGACGATTTTGCCCCAAGAATTTCGTTTTTCTTCAACGCCCACAGCAACTTCTTTGAAGAAGTAGCCAAGTTCCGTGCCGCCCGGCGACTGTGGTCGCGACTGGTGCGCGAACGCTTCCCAGCGAAGCACGAACGGTCGTTGATGCTGCGCTTTCACGCCCAAACGGCCGGCTCCAGCCTGACGGCGCAGCAGCCGGACGTGAACGTGGTGCGGACGACTCTCGAAGGCTTGGCAGCGGTGCTGGGTGGATGTCAGTCCCTGCACTGCAACGGGAGGGATGAAGCCCTGGGCCTGCCGACCACCGAGTCGGCTTTACTTGCCCTCCGCACCCAACAGGTCATCGCCCAGGAGAGTGGTGTGACCGATACGGTCGACCCTCTGGCCGGCGCCTATTTCATTGAGGCCCTGACGGAGGAAACTGAGCGGCGAGTGCGCCAGTACCTGGAGCGGATTGAGGCCCTAGGCGGAATGCTGGAGGCGGTAGAGAAGGGATACGTGCAGCGGGAGATCCAAGAAGCGGCTTTCGAGTACCAACAGGCGGTTGAGCGCGGTGAGCAGGAGGTGGTCGGAATCAATCGCTTCGGGGTGGAAGAAGAGGCATCGGTTCCTACCTTGCGAATTGACCCCGAGCTAGAGCGAGCCCAGGTGGAACGCGTGCGAAAGCTGCGTCTGCGACGGGACAACGCCGTCCTGCGGAGAGCGCTGGAGCGCGTCGAGGAGGCGGCGCGAAACGGGACCAATCTGATGCCGGCCATCCTGGAGGCCGCCGAGACGTATGCCACCGTAGGGGAAATCTCCGACACTTTGCGGTGCGTTTTCGGAGAGTATAGAGAAACCGTGATCGTTTAGCCGTTTGCGCCGGCGGGCGGCAAGCCGGCCAGTCCCAGCTCTTCCGCGCATCCACACATGGCTTCCAGACAGAAAGCGATGTGAGTGTCCAGCTCCACGCCGAGCTCAGCGGCGCCGCGCCGAATATCATCGCGATTGACGCTGCGGGCAAAGGCTTTGTCCTTGAGTTTCTTCTTCACTGACGAAACTTCGACCTCCGCCAGGCTTTTGTTGGGGCGAACCAGCGTGACAGCGATGATGAAGCCGGCCAGTTCGTCGCAGGCGAAAAGCGCTTTTTGCAGAGGGGTTTCGCGAGGAACGTTCATATAATCGGCGTGCGATAAGATGGCCTGGATGATTTCTTCCGGGTAGCCCCGGGCGCGGAGAATTTTCGAGCCCTCCAGCGGATGATGGGGCGCCTCGGGGTAGCGCTCATAGTCGAAATCGTGTAGCAGCCCGACGATCCCCCAGGTTTCTTCGTCAGCCCCCAGCTTTCGGGCGTAGGCGCGCATGCAGGATTCAACCGCCAGAGCGTGCTTCAGCAGGCTTTCAGTCGATGTCCACTCACAAAGAAGGTGCCAGGCTTGGTTTCGGGACAGCATAAAGTCGTATTAGAACGTCAACAAACGTGCATGGTATTAGAACGTCAACAAACGTGCATGGTATTAGAACGTCAACAAATGTGCATGAGGTTAGAATGTCAACAAATGGGCATGGGGTTAGGACGTCAACAAATGTGCATGAGGTTAGGACGTCAACAAACGTCTATGGGCCATAATCCCTGGACCCCTACCCCGGTAGGGTAGCATGTTTGTGGCCCAGGAGGCAAAGGAGGGAGGTTCCAGGGGGGTTCTACAAAGTTAAACCATTAGTAATCAATAAGTTGCCTAGTACTATACGAATAGGACTATATTCCTATTGTCCTCCTGCCCTTCCTACAGGAGACTAGGCGGCAAGCGGGTTCTTGGGGAACCCGAATCTCAGGTCTGTGAGAGGGTAGGGAAATGCGCCGTATACTAGTGTCGTTGTTGTTTGCATTGTTGCTTCTATGCAGCGTAGTCGGAATGCGGAACATCGTGGCGCAGCAGGTCGGGGGTACCGCCCCGGCCATGGTGGCTGCGGGCAGCATGCCGCCGCCTCCTCCGCCACCACTGAAGAACTAGACCAGAAACGTAGCACGGCTGGTCTGGTCCTTGGTGTATACTCACGCTGCCCAAGGGGCTAGACCGTGATCGGCAAGTACGACCTGGTCGTCGCGGCGCTCGGCGTGCTGTTCTCGCTGGGCACTGTGGGGGTGTGTTTGTGGCGACGTATGTTCTGGCGCTACTGTTTCGTGCAGCTTTACCTTCTCAGTTCCGCCCTATTTACCGTCGGCCTCTACTACGTGTACCGGGTGGAGGGTTACGAGTCGCTGACGTATTACTATTTTTACTACACGGGGGACTCTCTTTTTAACGGTTTTGGCTACCTGCTCATCGCCAGCTTCTTCGACCGGCTGCTGCGGGATTCCGCGTTTCACCGATACATTCGGCCTACGCTGGTACTGTTTTTCCTCGGGGTGGTGGCGGTATCGGCCCGCTTCATCTGGACCAATGTTGACCGTTTGTACACACGGTTCGTGTTTGAGTTCCAGCAGAACATGTTCTTTGTAGGGGTATTGTTCACCTTCCTGTTGTGGATCTCGATGAACTATCTGCGAGCCGAGAATCGCCGTTTTGTGCTGCTGGTGTCCGGGTTGGGGATCTATTTCTCCTCGCATGCGGCGAACTACGCCATGCAGTATCTGTTTCCGTCTCAAACGCATCCCTTTTTGGGTCGGATACTCACCAGTGTTCCCCCGCTGGCCTACAGTTTCATGGTGCTGTTGTGGTTGTACACCTTCTGGAAGGTTCCCGAAGGCGAGGCTGTGGTGGAGCCTTCGCGAGGCGAGCTGCGAGAAGCTTTTGTTCAATCTCAAGCGGGACGAGAGTGAGGAGACGTGTCGGCTGCCTTTGTTAGCGTATCGATTCTGGTAATTTCGATGGCGATGCTGGTGTTGTGGCTGCGGTCGGCCAGCCAATCCGTCCTCCGGCGGCGGTTTGAGCAAGATTACAGCGCCGAAGTCGCGGAAGCGAACCAGTTGGAATTCCTCACTATCCGGCGGGCGCTTTCCAGCGTTCCCGAAGAGGTGGCCGACTACAGGGGTATGTTGGCGGCGCTGGAACGCGATTATCAGGCTCTGAGCTATCTGCTTCGCAACGCGGCCACGGTGCACGTGGGGCGGTATTCCCGCGCCGAGCGGTTGCTTATTATGGACTTCCGCCTGCTGGCCTTCTCCGTACTGCTCTCGCGCACGCTGGGATGGCGTGGCTGGCGCTCGAGCCTGCTGGAGATGACCACCATCCTCCAGTACTTCGGCAACGTAGTGGGTCAGCGTCTGGCGACCTTTCCCAGTCGTCTCCCTTCGTAGTAACGCTGGTTTTTTCCCGGCGGATTCCCTTTCGACAAGCGCCGAAAAGGCAGAGGTTCGCCGCCTGAACCTACGGGGGGAGTTCATCCG
>JBOGNW010000243.1:0-7990 GCA_050747425.1 Candidatus Acidiferrales bacterium | reverse complement strand
CCCGCTTCTCGGTGGTTAAGAGCTAGTTAGAATTCAATCCGGAGTCCGAACTGAATCCGGCGCGGCCCTTCGGTCAGCCCGCCGAACTGCGTGCCCAGCACCCCGAAGGAAGCGCTGTCGAAGTTCGTCGACGGGTCGTTCAACTCCATGTGGTTGAAGATGTTGAGGAAGTCCATCGTAAAGGCAATCGCGATCCTCTCGGTGACGCTGGTGCGCTTGCCGAGGGAGAAGTCCAGGTTCCAGTGCGGCAGTCCGCGCAGCCCTTCGTTACCGCAGCGGCCATCCACACCCGTGTAGACGCAACGGCGGAAGCTGTCGCGCACCGCATCGGCATCGGCGAACAGGTTCATCTCGCCGGCCGACCCGGTGAAGTTGGCGCCGGGGCCGTGCGGGGTGTTGCCGCCGGTGGCAATCGGCAGGGCCAGCGGCCGGGCGCAGCCACCGCCGTCGTTGTTCGCCGCCCCCGCGTTGGTGGTGCCGAAGACGCACAGCGGCAGACCGCTCGACGCCTGGTAAATGCCGGAGATGTGCCAGCCGCCGACGATCTTATCCATCACCGCGTTCTCGCTCGCCCAAGTCTTGCCGCGGCCGAAAGGCAGCTCGTAGAAGAAGGCGGCGTTGAGCACGTGCGTACGGTCAAACACGGAGAGGCCCTGGTCAAGCTTGTAGTTGTGGACGCTCTGGTAGCTGAAGCCGGTGTTCTCCTGGTTGATGCCGAAGTAGTCAATCGACCGGCCATGGGTGTAGTTGAGGTCGAACTGCAAGCCGTAGGACATGCGCTTGCGCAGGGTGACGAAGGCGGAGTGGAAGTACGACTTGCCGCCATCCGACGTCCAGTTGTTGAGCTGAGCGCCCAAGTCCCCGTACGGCACGTCGAACAACATGTCGTAGAGCATCACGTTGCCGTAGTCGCCCAACAGGAAGGCGCCGGGGTCGAAGTCGGCGATGTAGTGGGTGCAGCTCGTCGGCGGGGTCACCCCGTCTGAGAGCGTAAGGTCGACCGTGCAATCTCCCGTTCCGCCGAGCGCAATCAAGTGCAAACCGATCTGGTTCTCGAAGAAGTCCTGAATGGGAATGAGGCTAAAGTCATCCCCCGGGCTGAGCGTGGCCGCCGTGCCGCCAGGGCAGAGAGCAGTTTCGCTGCCGTCACTGGCACGCACCTCACAGGCTATGTTCTCGAAAGCCTCGAGACCCGTTTGGCCCGAGGCCGGGTCGGTGAAGAAGAAGGGGATGTCGTTGACGTCCACGTTCTGGATCAGGTTCTTCCCCAGCCGGCCCACGTAGCCGATTTCCAGCACCATGTTGCCGGGCATCTCCCGCTGCCAGGTGAGGTCGAAGCTGTGCGCTTTGCCCAGCTTCAGGCCGGGGTCGATGGCGAAGTTGAAGGTCTCCCCAAAGGGAACAATCGGGCTGGAGAGAGGCACCGGCGGAACGCCCGCGGAACCGGGCACGATGTTGGCGCCATCGCCGCCCCAGCCACCGGCCGCCGGGCCGATGCGGAAGGCCGTGGAGGCGGTGGTTCCGTTGGTGGTGTTAGTGCAAGTGCCGGCCATGGTCGGGCCGCCGCAGGCCAGGATGATGGCGGGACCGACGCCGAGAATGGGGGTCATCACCAGACCCACGCCGTTCATGCGGGTATAGGTGACCGCCCAGCCGGCGCGCAGCACCGTCTTGCGGTTGCCGAACAGGAAGTTGTCAAAGGCCGGGTTCCAGGCCAGGGCGACGCGCGGCGCCCAGTTGTTCCAGTCAATCTTGGTAACGTACTTGAAGCCCGACAGGTCGTTGATGGGCATATAGCCGAGTTCCGGAGTATAAATCTCTCCCCGCAGAGCGGCTTCGCGACGGTTGGCAAAGTAAATGTCCAGGTCAACCGGCTGGCGCGAAGCGGTATAAATGGGGACGACGGCCTTGCCATCCTTCTCCACGGGCGGCCGCTGCACCTGGTAGTTCATCCCGAAGGTGAAGGTGAGCGTGGGGGTAATCCGCCAGATGTCCTGGAGGAATCCCGAGAAAGCGTAAATGTCCACGTCGGCCACCAAGGGCGTGCCCAGCGGGAAGGGGTTGAGGCTGCCGTCATTGGTCTGCACCTGGGCGGAACGGTCGAGGATGCCCAGTACGGTGGTGTAGTGGATACCGTAGCGGGTTTGCTCGGCCGAAGGCAGTCCCGGGGGACGGACGGCGCCCAAGGGGGCGAGGAAGCTGCCGTCCTGAATATAGAAGATGGGTCCGGTGGTCAACCCGCCCAGCACGCGGTCGGTGCGCACGTGAATGATATGCTGCTGGCGGAAGTCACCGCCGAACTGGAGGGTGTGCTTGCCGCGCACCCAGGTCAGGTTCTCGGCCACCGCGTAATCGTCCCCATCCCACGAACGGGAGCGGCCGTTCTGGGTGTCAATGTTGATGGGGTCGGCAATCGAGTTTCCGCCGGTGGAGACGCTCTCGCCGCCGATGTCCAGGGCCGCGGCGTTGCTCAGACCCAGGGCAGAATTCGCGAGGGCATTCAACTCGGCGGGAGTGGTCGTTCTCCAATCCCACCAGGTGCGCGTCCACCACAGGCGCGTCTCGCTGGTCAGTGTGGGGGTAATCTGACCGTTGATGCCGATAATAAAGTAGCGGGGCTGGCTGGTGGTGGCACGGGTGGAGCAGGGCGGCGTCGAACAGGTCAGGCCGGCAATGTCCACCTGGGGGACGGCGCCGGCCAGGGTGCCCGGCACCACGTTACGGTTCAAGCGGTAGCTGAAAAAGGTGTTCCACTTGTCGGTAACCTTCTGGTCGAGTTTAACCACCACGAAATCGTCGGTGATGGAATTATCCGACGAGGCCAGGAAGCGGGCGTTGTTCCTCGTGTCGCCCGAGGTGAAGTCATTCGGCAGGGGGTAGAGCGACATCCAAGCCTCGGTGGTGGGGCTCATCCCCAGGCCGAGTGGGTCGCAGGCGCTTGTGCCTGCGGCTCCGCAAACCGAAGGGTTGAACGCTCCGAAGGTGGCCGGGGGCGCTTCGAGGGGATCCGGATTCAAGTTGATGCAGCCAAAGGGGGCCGTGGCGGCCGCGCAGGGGACTCCGTTGCGGGCGATGATGACGCCATTGCGCAGCGTGGCGGTGGGCACCATGCGCAGGATCTGCGCGCTGCGGGGAAAGCGCCGGCCCTCAAAGTTGCCGTAAATGTGGGTCCAGTCCTTCCACACCGGCCCGCCGGCGCTGAAGCCGTAGCGGTTATCCTTCTTCTCCGGCTTGGGGATGCCCGAGCGGTTAAAGTTCCACAAAGTGGAGTCGAGGTTGTCGTTCTGGTGGTACCAGTAGGCGGAGCCGTGGAATTCATTGCTGCCGCTCTTGGTGATCATGGTAGCCTGGGCGCCCTGGGCGCGGCCGAAAGTCGCGTTGGGGTTGGTGGTGCCGACGCGGAACTCTTCAATGCTTTCCTGGGGAACCGGAAGGGCCGGGCCGGCCTCACCGGCCGCGAAGCCGGTGATATACCCGCCGCTGCCTTCGGTGCTGTTGGTGACGTCGCCGCCGTCGAGCAGGAAGACGGTCTGGTCACTGCGGGCGCCGGCCACCTGGCCGCCGGAATCCGTGTCCACGCCGCGACCGGGCATCACCAGAGGCTGCAACTGCAGCAAAGAAGCGACGCTGCGATTGCGGGTGGGCATGCGCAGCATGCTGGTGCCGCCGTACACGTTGCCGACCGTGGCGTCGTGGGTGTGCAGCTCGGCGCGGGCCGTGGCCACTACTTCCACCGTCTCGGTCATGGCGCCCACTTCAAGCTTGGCGTCAAAGTTGTAACTACGGTTCACATTGACGCTGAACTGGGATACGGTGTAGGCGCGGAAACCCTGGGCCGTGACGGTCAGCTTGTAGGGCCCCGGGGGTATGCCGCTAAACACATAGATCCCCGCAGAATTCGTGGTGGTGGTGAGCTTGGTGTGGGTGACGGTCTGCTCCAGCTCCACGTTGGCGTTGGGCACCACCGCGCCCCCGGGGTCGGTGACCGTTCCGGTCACGTACCCCGAAGAAGAGGTGGCTTGCGCCCAAACGCACACCGGGGCCGCGAGCACCAGAATCGTCAAGGCAATACCAAACAGCTTCGTCAGCTTCATTGTTTCCTGCTCCCGTCTCCAGCCCCGAGCGCTGTTGGCGCCCGATGCCGGACTCGTATTTTTGGAATAGAAACTTTTCATCTCTCGACGCATACCAAGAGCCGACGAAGAGGGTGCACCTAAAAGGCCAAAGTCCAGTAAGGCTCACAAGTTTATGTAACTTCCTTATAATAAGACACTTATACCAGAGAGCCTCGCCTGCTAGAGCGCGCTTCTGGGAACAAGGCATACTGATTTTCAATACATTCCACGCGCGGAATCCCAAAATCCATAGGGAACGATTTTCCCCATTTTTCATACTCAGAACCAAACTCGTCGGTCTGAGAGCGTGGGATTGGGACGAGGTGGCGTTCCCAGCCCCGAAACCGCAAGGTAGCGCCCCGCTAGTTTTGCGCTGCGGGCGCGCGGCTACCCAGCGCCCAAGTTGCGTTGACGGGCGGCGCGACGGATGCTACCATCCCGAAGGGGGGAGTAGTTTCCTTTTTGCACCCCGAGGGTGAAGACCCATGACTAAGCGGAATCGCGCGACAGCGGACGCCAGCGCCGTGCGCGCCGAAAGCGCCCTGGTAGGCGCGGTGGCCGCGCTCAGCGACATGGGCCAAAACCGCAAAAATAACGAAGACAACCTGGTCATCTACGATTTCCTTAAAAAAAGCACGGTGACGCCGGGCGCGGAAGCGCACCTCCCCACGGCTCCTCCGGGTGTGCTGCTGGCGGTGGCGGACGGCATGGGCGGGCACAGCTCCGGGCAAGTGGCGAGCCAGCTCTGCGTGGACAATCTGCCCCGCGCCGTCGAGCAGCTTGTTTCCGGGGGCGAGACCTCGGCGGAAAAAATGTCGGCCGCGCTGCGGCGGGCCGTGGAAGTCACCAATGAAGCTATTTTCCAGGCCGCCAAGAAAAGCCACGAATTTGAAGGGATGGGCACGACGCTGACCGCCGTGTGGCTGGCGGGCGGCCAGGCGCTGATCGCACAAGTGGGCGATTCGCGCGCCTATCTGCTGCACCAGGGCAAGCTGACCCAGCTTACCCAAGATCAGACGGTGCTCAACTCGGTCAGCGAGGCCGAGCGAGAAGCCCTCGCCAACACCCCGTTTGAAAACATGCTCCTGCAAGCCGTGGGGGCGATGGCGCAGCTCGATGTCCCCATCACCAGTCACGAATTGGTCCCTGACGATCTCCTGCTGCTGTGCAGTGATGGTCTCTACAAAGTGCTCAACAACGCAAAACTTGGCGAGCTTCTCTCGCGGCCCGATTCCCTGGAAAGCAAAGCCCAAACCCTCATCAACGAAACCAACGCCGGCGGCGGGCCCGACAACGTGACCGTTATCCTCTGCCGCATCCAGAAAGGCGGCGGCGAGCAGGCGGAGTAGCCGGTGGCCGACCAGGTCCTCAAAAAAATCGGCAAGTACGAGGTCATCGAGGAGCTCGGTCGCGGCGCCATGGGCGTGGTCTGGCGGGCGCGCGACCCCTTCATCGGCCGCCAGGTGGCGCTCAAGACCATCACGCCCGGCCTGCTCGATAACCCCGACCTCCTCAAGCGCTTCTACCGCGAAGCCCAGGCGGCGGGCAGCCTCCAGCATCCCAACATTGTCATTATCTATGATCTCGGCGAGGCCGAAGGGCTCCCCTACATCGCCATGGAGTTTCTCGAGGGCGAAAGCCTCGAGAAAACCATTGCTCGCCAGCCGACCATGGCGCTGGCGCAAAAGCTCAACATCCTGATTCAGCTCTGCCGCGGGCTCGACTATGCCCACAAGCACGGCGTCGTGCACCGGGACGTCAAGCCGGCCAACGTCATCGTGCTCAACGACGGCACCGTCAAGGTGGTGGACTTCGGCATCGTCCGCCTCACCTCCACCAGCATGACCTCGACCGGCATGGTCATCGGCACCGTGGGCTATATGTCGCCTGAACAAGCCCAGGGCGAGCACGTGGACGCCCGCTCCGACCTCTTCTCGGTGGGTGTGCTGTCCTACGAGCTGCTCGCCTACCGCAAACCCTTCGCCGGCCCCAACATAGCCTCGGTGCTCATCAAGATTGTCACCGAAGAGCCGCCGCCGCTCGCGCAGTTCGCTCCCCAGGCTCCTCCCCACCTCTGCGAAGTCGTGCACCGCTGCCTGCACAAGAAGCCCGATCAGCGTTACCAGTCGCTGGAAGACCTGGTCATGGACCTCGAGCCCATCGCGCGCTCCTTGCAGCGCGACATGGTGGAGGAGTTGATCCGGCAAGGCCAGGAGTTGATGGAAAAGCAGGAGTTCCCCAAGGCGCGCGAGATCCTCCGCAACGCCCTCAAGGTGGACAGCAGCCACGGCCTGGCCAAAACCCTGATGGGTAAGGTCACGGTGGAGCTGAAGCGCCTGGAGGTCTACCCCAAGATCCAGGAATTGCTGGGCAGCGGCGAAAAGCTGCTCCAGGAGCGCAAGTACGAAGAGGCCCGGGACAAGTTCGAGGGGGTGCTCAAGCTCGACACCCAGCACGGCCAGGCCCAGGAAATGCTGGAAACCGCCAAGCGTGCCCTGGCCCGCCAGGCCGCGGTGCAGCAAGGGCTGAGCGCCACAGAACGCGCCCTGGGACACGGCGACCTGACTCTGGCGCAGGCCGAGCTGGACAAAGTCCTCGAGGCCGACCCTGAAAGCGTCGAAGCCAAGGCCATCCTGGGCCGTGTCCACCAGGAACGGGCGGAGCGCGAGAAGCGCGCCCGCTTGCATGAAAACATGCGCCAGGCGCGCGCCCTGCTCATCCAGCAGAAATACGAGGACTGCGTCAAGCAACTGGAAGGCCTGGAGAAGGAATTCCCCCAGGATGAGGAGCTCAAACAGCTCCTGCAAACCGCGCGTGAAGGCTGGGAAGACCAGAAGAAGGCCGCCGCCATTACCTCGGGGACGGAAGAGGCGCGGGCGCTGCTGGCCAGGGCGGAATATCAGAAGGCGCTGGCCCTGCTCGATGATCTCCTCAAGGCCTATCCCAAGGAAAGCGCGGTGGTCAAGCTGCGCACTCTGGTCGTGCAGGAGCAGACGGAAAGCGAGCGCCTGCAAAAGCTCGAGAAAGAGCGCACCGCCCTGCGCCAGCTCATTGACAAGAAGGACTACGGCGCCGCCCTCAAGCGCGGCGAAGAAATCCAGAAGAGCTTCCCCGAAGACACCGAAGTGGGCCGCCTGGTGGCTTCGGTGCGCGTGGAAATCCAGACGGCCGAGCGGCAGCAGCAAATCGCCGCCGCCGTCAAGGCCATCCAGGAATTCGTCGAGGCCGCCAAGTTTGATCAGGCCCTTCGCGAGGCCGAGAAAGCTCTCAAGAAATACCCGGGCGAGCCGGAACTGACCCGCCTGCTGGCCAGCGCCCAGACGGCCAAAGAAGAGCACACCAAACGTTCCGAGCTCGAACGCCGCGTTCGTTCCATCAAGGGGGCCATCGAACGCGAGGACCTCACCGACGCCATGGACCTGGCGCGGCAGACCCTGGCCCAGTACCCCAAGGATACCGACGTCACCCAACTGCTTGGCTTTGCCGAGCGCGAAGCCGAGACGCGCGAGAAGAAGCGCCAGCGCGACGACCAGCTCAAGACGGCGCTCTTCGCCCTGGAATCGAAGGACTTCGACCAGGCGACCATGGTCTTGAAGAACGTCGCCAAAGAATTCCCCTTCGACAATCAGGTCAAGCAACTCCTCAACGCCGCCCAGTCGGGCGAGGTTCCCGCCGATGCGGCCACCCTGCTGGGCCTGCCGCCGGGCGTGAGCCTGGGCGCGCCCGCCGCCCCCGAAAGCCAGTACATCTTGCAAGGCCCGCCCGCGGCCTCCTCCCCACCGGCCGCAACGGCTTCGACGCAGCCTCAAGTGATTCCGTCGCCCGCGCCGCCCCCGGCGGTCAAACCCGGGAAGCGGCCGCTCGAAGCCCAGCCG
>JBOGNW010000242.1:0-16121 GCA_050747425.1 Candidatus Acidiferrales bacterium | reverse complement strand
ATCCCACCCATACCTACAGCGGCAGCGTCGACGGCAAGAGCGTCCAGGCCGTGGCCATCGAGGGCACGCAACACTTTGTGATACGGGCTCTATTCTCGAACGACGCGGACTTTCCCGCCCGCAGCGGCATGGTGGGCCGGGTGAAGATCACCGCCAAAGGAGTCTGGAGCGACCGCGGCTGGTCTCCTATTGGCTACGTCTTGCTGCGGGGACCGGCCCGCTGGCTGTGGCGCACCGCCTGGAAGTGGGCCCCATGGTAAGAGCCAAACCGGCCGCGAAGCCCTAGCACCTTTCCCTTATGCACCTGGGTCGAACCAGTTTGCGCATCGCCGGGCTGCTGGCCGCCGGCCGCCGCCGGCGGAAGCTACGAACGGATCTGAAGGTTTCCGAGCAGGTGGTGGCCGGCGAGACCACCACGGTCATCAAAGTGCCCGGCACAGAAATCTTCCTGCGCCTGCCGGAATTCGAATGGGCGGTGCTGAGCGTCTTCGACGGCACTCGCACCGACCGCGATGCCTTGGATGAGATCAAGCGGCGACACCCCAGCGCGGAAATCACCCTGACCGAGCTCGAGGACTACGTTGATTCCGCCAACCCGGAGCTGTGGGAAAAAACCCTGACTGAGAAGAACCTCGCCTTGCTGGAGAAAATCCGCAGCGAGCGACGGGAGCGCGCCCGCGAGCGCAGCCTCTTTTATCTGTATTTCTCCGCCTTCGATCCCGACCGTTTCTTTGACTTCCTCCTGCCCTACTGCCGCTGGCTCTACACGCGGAAGTTCCTCACCCTCAGCTCGATTCTCTTCTTGGTGGCTGTCTCCTTCCTGCTGGCGAACCTCGACCGCGTGCTCGTGGACACCGCCGAGTTTTACAACTTCCGCGAAAAGAGCCTGGGCGAGCTGCTGGATTTCTGGCTCCTGCTCCTGCTCATCGGCTTCGTGCACGAGACCGCCCATGGACTCACCTGCAAGAACTGGGGCGGCGAAGTCCATCAGATGGGCTTCATGCTTATCTACTTCACCCCCGCCTTCTATACCGACGTCAGCGATCTCTACTTGTTCGACAAAGACTACAAGCGCTTCTGGGTCATCTTCAGCGGCATCTGGATTGAAACGTCCCTCTGCGCCATTTCTGTGCTGGTCTGGTCGTTCACCGCCCCGGGCACGCTGCTCAGCCTCTGGAGCTACAAGTTGTTGCTCATGACCTCGCTCACCGGCCTGCTGATGAACCTTAATCCCCTGATGAAGTACGACGGCTACTACGCCCTCTGCCAGATTCTGAAGATTGACAACCTGCGCGAGGATTCCTTCGACTACTTGAAGCGGTGGCTGCGACACTATCTCTCCGGCGGCCCCTCCCCGGTAGCGCGCGTGAGCCGCCGCAAGCATCGCCTCTTCCTGGTCTATGGCCCGCTGGCTTTCCTCTACAGCATCCTCTGGGTTTTGCTGTTCGCCCTTTTCTTCAAAAACGTGGCGGTGAGCCGGCTCGGCGCCTGGGGGTGGGTGCTCCTGGGAGGGATCCTCTGGCTGCTAGTGCGAAAACAGCTAGCCCCCGTGCTGGCCACGGCCCGCCACCGGCTCCCACAAGCCAAGGAGGTCCTTATGCGCTGGCGAGAATCCTGGCAGATCAAGACCGCGGCCGCCGCGGCATTGGTTCTGCTTGTTGCCCCGCTGAATCCGGTGACCGTGGTCGCCGACTTCATCCTCGAGGCAGGTGAGCGCGCTGAGGTACGTCCGGCCGTGGCCGGCCTCCTGCGCGAAATCCGCGTCCGAGAAGGCCAGGCAGTGGAGGCCGGAGAAGTTGTGGCCGTACTCCACAATCTCGAAATCGAAGCCCGCGGCAACATTCTCGAGCGGCAACGACAGCTCGCCGAGTTACGCCTGCGCGCCGCGCGCTCGCGCGGCGACGTCCAAGCCAGCCATCAATACGAACAGGAAAGGCAGGGCTTGCAGGTAGAGTGGAGCGAAACCCAGCGCCAGCGTGACGCCCTCCAACTTCGCTCTCCGCTCGCCGGCGTGGTCACCACGCCGCAGGTGGAGCAGCGCCGAGGCGCGTACTTGAAGCCCGGCGAGCTCTTCGCCGTGGTCGCCGCCCGTGACCGCATGCGCGCCCGCGTCCTGGTGCGCGACAGCGAACTCGAAGAAGTCCGCCTCGGCGCTGACGCCCGCCTGCGCCTCCGCGCCTATCCGCTGCACTCTTTCCGCGGCCGGGTCGAACAGATCCTTCCCGCCGCCGCTGCCGACCAACCCGTGGATGTGCCCGCCCTCAAGGGGCGGGACGGCTTGAAACCTTATAACTACATGGCGGTAGCTCTCGAGATTCCTAACCCCGAACGACGACTCGTGGAAGGAATGACCGGCACAGCCAAAATTTACGGTCCCCGCTACCCCTGGGGATGGCGCCTGCTGCGCGGCGCCTGGCGGTGGCTCCGTTCCAACGTGTGGATGTAACCCCCCAAAAATCACAAAGGGCCATCCCACCTCCCTACAGTGGGATGACCCTTTGCTTGCCCCGCAGACGATTCGTCGCCCGAAGGGCTGACCCCTTACCCTCTTAAATCCCGCGCAGCGTCTTGAGCACCTTCAATTGCAGGGCTTTCGGTGTCTTGAGCGTTTTCACCGCTTCCCTCTTCAGAGGCTTACCCAGCTTCTGGGGCTTGCCAGCCCGCTTCTGTTCCGCCATTGCTTGAATCTCCTCTGCTGCTGGAATCCTTGTCTCTGGCCTCGCCTATTAGGTATGGCAATTGACGGGCCAAACCCGGGGCGACCTCTAACTGCTGCTTTTTGAATGGATTAGCGAGATGGGCAGTTTTGGTAGTAGGTCAAAATAGGGTAAATATTACCCTTTACTGGTAAAAATTACCCCTGTGGGGCATAAATTACCCTTCTGAATCTATTCCGTGTTTCCGGCACAGGTACTTCATCCGGTCTTTGTTCAGCCCCAGAAGCCGCGCGGCCTCGGTTTTGACACCCCCGGTGTGCGCCAGGGCGGTTTCCAGCCACTGTTTTTCGTACTCGGCCACTTCCCGGTCAAGATCCAGCGGCCGGGCAAAGGGGTTGCGGCGTCCGGCGGGAGCGGCGGCGGGGCTGCTCAGCACCACAGGAGGAAGATGCCGAACACCCACGACCTCGCCTTCGGTCATCAGCACCATGCGTTGCACGACGTTCTGCAACTCGCGCACATTCCCCGGCCAGGCGTAGCGCTCCAGCGCCCGCAGCGCGGCTTCGTCCACTCTCTTGGGGGGCACATGGTTGGCGGCGCAGTACACCTGCAAAAAATAGTTCGCGAGCAGAGGGATATCCTCCACGCGCTGCCGCAACGGCGGCACCTCGATGGGAAACACGTTGATGCGGTAGTAGAGGTCTTCCCGCAAGCGGGCCTGGCTGACCATTTCCTCGAGGTTTTCGTTGGTGGCGGTGAGCAAGCGAACGTCTACTTCCAGGCGCTTCTTTCCCCCCAGGCGCACAAAGGCCCGCTCCTCGAGGACACGCAGCAGCTTGCTCTGCAAGGCCAGGCTGAGTGTACCGATTTCGTCCAGAAATAGCGTGCCGCGGTGGGCCAGCTCGAAGCGGCCCTCTTTGGTGGCGGTGGCGCCGGTGAAGGCGCCCTTCTCGTAGCCGAACAGCTCCGCTTCGATGAGCGTTTCCGGCAGCGCGGCGCAGTTGATGCTGATGAAGGGGTGACTGGCCCGCCGGCTGCCTTTGTGGATTTCGTTGGCCACCAGCTCTTTGCCGGTGCCGCTTTCGCCGCGAATAATGACCACCACGTCGCTGGCGGCTACTTTGCGGATGGCTTCATAGACCTCCTGCATGGGGGCGCTGGAGCCGATGAGGTCGCCGAGGCCCTGCTGGCGGTAGAACTCCTCGCGCAGCACGCGATTCTCCCGCGCCATCTCGACGCGCTCGGCGGCGCGATGGGTAATGACCCGGAGCACGTCAGGCGCCACCGGTTTGGGGAAATAGTCGTAGGCCCCCGCCGCCATGAGGCGCAGAGCGGCGTTGCGCTGCTCGTTCTCGCTCATCACGATGACGAGGGTGTCGTGCTGGCTCTTCTGGATTTCCCGGATAAGGGCCAGGCCTTCGCGCAGGCCGCCGTTGGAGAGTTCCAGGTCGAGCAGCAGCACGTCGGGGGTGGACTCTTGCAGCACGCGGTAAACATCTTCATAGCTTTCCGCTTCGAGCAGGGTGAACTCGTCGCGGAGGTGGGCCAGGAGCTGCCGGCGCGTGGGGGCGTCGTGCTCAGTGACCGCTACGGTGGGTTTCGCGCGCCGGGGAGCCATACGCTGGTGGGGATTCTAGGAGCCGCTTCCCTGGCTGTCAATCGCCAGCGCGAGCGCCGCGCAGCGGGACGAGTGGAAAGGAACCCGCACTATCTCGGCGACTTCAACTACCCTTCGACGCGCTCGCTGTCGCTCGCTTGCTCAGGGTCATTTTCCCTGCGGGAAAATGAGGGAACCAACCCTTCGACTCACTCGCTGGCGCTCGTTCGCTTAGGGTCATTTTGCTGCGCACAATGATGGAGCGAGCGATGGGATTCGAACCCACGACACCTGCCTTGGCAAACCGGCTCGCCCCTGCCTGTTCGCCCAGAAATCAATAAGCTGTCCGCGCTGCCCCGCGCCAGTCCGCGCCCTCCACAGGTCTCCGCGGAACCTACCTTGCACTCCGCTTGCACCGCGAAGCCACGCCCCGAAGTGCAGAAGAAGCCTTGGCACAGGTGCGCACGTCATAGGGGCTTCTAAGTCTTGCGTCGGTGGCAGTCCCTACGCGGTAGACGCAGGCAGGGGAACGACTCCGGGGAAGAGCAGTTGTAAGCAACTATGGCGCTTCATTGACCTCTCGGGCGGCGCGATTGCCTGATTCCAAGGCACCTTCCATGGTGGCAGATAACACGGAGGTATGTTCGCCCGCGAAGTGCACACGTGCTTCCGGGCGGGCTATCAGGGCAAGCCAGGAGGTCATCTGTCCGGGCTTGAAGGTCGCATACGCGCCGCGAGCCCATGGGTCTTCGTCCCAAGCTTTCGATGTCCCACCTTCAAAGTATTGGCTTACACCGTGGTGCACCTTCTCCATCTGCTCAAGTACAAAGCGGATTCGCTCGTGTTCACTAAGTCCAGCTAACGGCAGGGCTTGTGGGCCACGAACGTGTGCTTCCAGAACGCCCCGGCTCTCCGGCCCTTCCAAGGGAAACAGAGGGTGCTCCTGTACCTGCATGATGGGCAGATCGGTGTAGGCACCACCGTTGACGCCTTCCTCCGCCCAAAATCTTCTTCTGAATTGCAGGAAGACGCGAGTAACAGAGCGGTATTCAAGTTGGTCGATCACACGCTGTTTCTCGGAGGAAAACGGCGGTTGGACCTCCATCTGGCGGAGGACCGGAAAGGGAACCGTACAGACCAGGTAATCCGCTTCCACCCTTCGATGGGTGCCGGCCTGAAGGAACATGGCCTGAGCCCGCGTCGCCTGGGAGCGGATGCCGACGACGGGAGAGCCGTAGTAAATCTTGTCCCGGAGTCGAGTCGCAAAGGCTTTGGGCAGAAGGTCGCTACCGCCTCGGATGCCATACGCGGCCTGCCCCAGAAAGAAGAGCGCTAGGTCGGAGATGAAAACACTTGCGGCCGACTCATTTTGCAACCCTTCGCCAAACCAGAAGGTCTGCCGCAGCAGTTCCACCGCATCGGCCGAGGCTCCCTGGGCGCGCAAGAACTCCGCGAACGTCATCTGATCGAGATCGCGGGCCCAGTCGGGGAACAAGTACGAGGCAGTCGGGTCGCCGATGCCGTTCAGGGCGGATAAAGCGTATTTCTGCAAGATGCCAAAGCGACCGAGCCGTTTCTCTTCCTGGTGCAATGCAAATGGCCATTCCACCGTCTCGCCGGGCTTTACTTTCAACCGCTTCCCCCGCAGATAGTAGAGCGAAGCCAAGCTGCCCATTTGCAGAGGGGCGAATGGGACATCGAAGAGCTTCGCATACCGGAGGAGATGTTTGTAACTATCGCTGAAGGCCATGGCGCCCGCTTCTGCACATAGGCTGTCGGAGAAAGGCTCGCGCTGCGTAAAGATGCGGCCGCCTGGGCGCATTTGAGCTTCCAGCACGGTCACATCGTGGCCTGCCTGTGTTAGCTCATAAGCAGCAGACAAGCCGGCCAGTCCCGCCCCTATAACAATCACTTTCTTGGGCGGGCCCTTTCGTTCAAGGGGCTGTGGGCTGGGCGCGAGCGTGTCAAGCGGGGAAGTAGAAAATGCGGCCGCTGTCAGGGCGGTGCTCTTCAAGAAATCCCTGCGCGTTATCTGACTCATGTCGTCCCCTCAAATAAGGACGAGAAGCCCCCGCTTACCATGAACATGAGCAAGAGCTTCCGCTTCAGCGAAGCAATGTCGGAGGGCATTGTGGTCTCCGATGCGTTGAAAATCAAGGAAAGGAAAGCAAGGAAACTGGAGCGAGCGATGGGATTCGTCGGAGCGCAGCGGAGACCCTGAGCGAGTCGCGCTATTGCGGGACGAGTCGAAGGGAACCCACCACCAACCGTTCCTTCTTGGCGCGGCTCCAACCCCCCTTTCGACTCACTCGCTGGCGCTCGTTCGCTCCCCTCGGCCTCGCTCGGGGTCATTTTTGCCGGAGGCAAAAATGATGGAGCGAGCGATGGGATTCGTCGGAGCGCAGCGGAGACCCTGAGCGAGTCGCGCTATCGCGGGACGAGTCGAAGGGAACCCTCAACCAGCCGCCTTTTCTTCTGGCGGTTCCAGCCTTTGAGCCGAGCTTCCAGGGCTCGGGCAGCGGCGTAACTGCCACGCTGCGGGAACTAAACGAGGCGGACTGGCCTACGCCCTCTTGTGTACTTGGCCCCACGCGCTGCGTTGTGCTTCTGGAGGCGCTCCTCGACGTCAGGTGCGACACCGGTGTAGTAGGTGCCGTCAGCGCATTCGAGGAGGTAAACAAACCAACCCTTCGACGCGCTCGCTGCTGCTCGCTTGCTCAGGGTGATTTTTTTCGGAAAAATCAGAACCAATCCTTCGGCATGTTCAGGATAGACCCTTCGACTCACTCGCTGGCGCTCGTTCGCTCAGGGTCATTTTGCTGCGCACAATGATGGAGCGAGCGATGGGATTCGAACCCACGACACCTGCCTTGGCAAGGCAGTGCTCTACCAGGCTGAGCTACGCTCGCTCCGCTTGAGCAAGTCGAAGCAATTTTACTCACTCAACCGCCGCTGTGGCAAGAGACGGCCGGGCGCAATCGGGATGCAAACGGCTCTTGCTACACTCTCCGGCGACCTCCATACCGACTGGTGTACAATTTCTATGCAATGCGAATCCTTCTGGTGGAAGATGACAAGAAAACGGCCAGTTTCATCGCCAAGGGCCTGCAGCGGGCCGGGTTTGCCGTAGACCACGCAGCCGACGGCGAGGACGGGCTCCATCTGGCGCTGACCGAGCCCTACGACGCTGCTGTCATCGACATCATGTTGCCGAAACACGACGGCGTCAGTCTGATCGAAGAACTGCGAAGGCAAAAGATAAAGACCCCCGTCATCCTTCTGAGCGCCAAGCGCTCGGTCGACGACCGGATTCGCGGCCTGCAAGCCGGGGGCGACGATTACCTGACCAAGCCCTTTGCCTTTTCCGAGCTGCTGGCTCGCTTGCGAGCGCTGATCCGCCGCGCCAGCCACGCTCCCGAGCCCACCGCTCTGCGCGTGGGAGCGCTGGCCCTGGACCTGCTGCGGCGGGAGGTGGTGCGCGGCGAGAGGAAACTGGACCTGCAACCGCGCGAATTTGCTTTGCTCGAGTATCTCATGCGCCACCCCGGCGAGGCGGTTTCCAAGACCATGATCCTGGAGCATGTCTGGGGGTACGATTTCGACCCGCAAACCAACGTTGTGGATGTGCTGGTGTGCCGGCTGAGAAAAAAGCTGGAAAGCGGGCCGAGCGAGGAGATCATTCACACCCTGCGAGGAGTCGGATACGTTCTTAAAGAATCTTAACCGCCGGCGCAAGACGCTCGGCTTCCGCTTGGCCGCCTGGTATTTCCTTGTTTTCATTTTGAGTTCTCTGCCGCTTCTTGGCCTGGCTTATTTCCTCCTCTCCTCCTCTCTGGAGCAAAGGGATCGAGAACTCATCGAGTCAGAGCTCAAGCTATACGCTTCCCATTATCAAAGCGGAGGGCTGGAAGGGCTCATCCAGCAAGTCCAGGATGGGCATCAGGAATCGTTTTTCGTTCGGGTGGCAGGGCCTCGGAACCAAACGCTCTTCCTGAACATGCCGGCCCCGTGGGACGACTTCGATTTGAAACTGCTCGAAACCCCCGTGGGCCCGAGAGACCGGCAATGGACTCATCTGGCGGCCAGGGATGAGGGAGGCTTCTGGGAATATCCGGAGCGCCTGGAGTTTCTGTCGCTTAGCTTACCGGACGGGTTGCTTTTGCAGGTCGGGAAGAGCACAGAGAACCGGGCGGATACTCTGGACGACTTTCTCGGCCAGTTTGCCCTGGTTCTCTTGGCCGTGCTGGCTATCGGCTTCGCCGGAGGGGCTCTGCTCGCCCGGCGCTCGCTGCGGCCGGTGCGCGATCTGGCGAGCGTCATGCGCTCCATCCGAAAAACCGGCGACATGGTAGCCCGTGTCCCCACACGCCAGACGGGCGATGAGCTCGACGAGCTCGCCGGGCTATTTAACGCCTTGCTGGAAAGAATCGAATCACTGGTCAACCGCCTGCGCAGCGCCCTGGATACCATCGCGCACGAGCTCCGCACCCCGATGACCCGCTTGCGCGGAGCGGCGGAAATGGCCCTGCGCTCGAATCCGGACCCGCAGACTTACCGGCAGGCGCTCGCCGACTGCTTGGAAGAAGCGGAGCAAACTCTTACCACGCTGAACACGTTGATGGATGTGGCCGAGGCAGAAGCCGGGGCCATGAAGCTGGAGTGGGAGGAGGTAGACCTCCCTGCTCTCGTGGGCAGCGCCGTGGGGCTCTACGAGCACGTGGCCGAGGACAAGGGGGTTTCCATCCATACCGCCTTGCCGGAAAAGCTGTCTCTGCGGGCCGACCCGCGCCGGCTCCGGCAGGTTCTGGCCAACCTGCTGGACAACGCCATCAAGTACACGCCCCCCGGGGGACACATCGAGGTTCAAGCCCACGCCGAACCGCAACAGGTTCTCATCTCGGTGAGGGACACCGGGATTGGCATTGAACCCGAAGAGCTCCCCAAAATCTGGGATCGCTTGTATCGCGGCGAGGCCAGCCACTCCCAGCCGGGCCTAGGGCTGGGTTTGAGTCTGGTGCGCGCGGTCATCCAGGCGCACAAAGGATCGCTCACGGTGCACAGCAAACCGGGCCAAGGTTCGCAATTTGTGATCAGCTTGCCCGCCGACCTTCCCCGCTAGACATGTTACCGGCTTATTCGAACCTTGCAGAAATGTAATCTCGCGGAAACAGCGGGGTAATCCTGATTCTGCTAGCCTTTCAACGCGTGCAAGAACTGCGACGAAGGAGGTTGACATGACGAGAGTCAGGCACTTGTTAGCAGTTTTTTTGGCAGCAGCGGTCACTCTGCTGGGTACCGCCCCCCCGCTTTGGGCGATCCCCTTCAGCAAAACGAAGATCATCATCGAGGTCAACGCCACGGCGGGAGACGCGGGCATCCAGATCTCCGTCGATGCGACGGGTTGGACGAGGCTCGAGGTCTTCGACCCCAACGGGCTGAAGATTTTTGAAGGCAGCGGCGACGGCAGCGTAGCGCTGCAAGGGGTCACCGAGCTCTTCTTCGAAAGCGCGGAGCCGTCTTTCGACGACCTTTCCCTGCAGGAGCTCTTCGATCGGTTTCCGAAGGGCATGTACAGCTTCGTTGGCGTAACGACTGATGGACAGACACTGACAGGCAAGGCGCCGTTCAACCACTTTATTCCGGACGAACCGACAATCGTCTCTCCCACCGAAGGGGCAGCGGTGAACCCGAACTTGCCCGTGGTCATCGATTGGGAACCGGTTACAGCTCCATTTCCGGGTACCGATTCCGGGCTTAAGATTGTGCGCTACCAGGTCATCGTCGAGCGGCTGAAACCCCAACCTCTCCTCGTATTCAGCGTTGATCTCCCGGCCTCGGTCACCCAGGTGACGGTTTCGCCCGAATTCCTGCAGGCAAAGGCGGACTACAACATCGAGGTGTTGGCGATCGAGGCAGGCGGAAACCAGACAATCGCGGAGCGCAAGTTCAAGACGCAGTAACCGCGCCGAAGGGAGCGGGTATGAAGAGAGCGATTCCTCGCCGGGATTGGGCTCATCCAGGACAGCGCCTTGAAGCTGGTGTGGGTTTCTCCGGGCTTCTAAGCGAGGACGGCGCTCGGTCTTAGGAAAAGAGACCGGTTCGTGGCAGAGAAACACAGGAAAAGCTAGACTGGAGGAGCCAGAACGATGAAAGTTACCCAAGTAGCAGCCGTGGCAGTGTTGGTAGTGGCGGCCTCTGTACCTTCCCTCGCCAAGGAACGACGCGTCAAACTAGACGCCCTTCCCCCCGCCGTGAAGGAAACGGTGCTGGAAGTGAGCAAGGGCCTGAAGCTCCGCGGTCTCACGCACGAGGTCGAGAAGGGAGAGACCTTCTACGAGGCCGAGCTGGAGGTGGACGGCCGCACCCGGGACGTGATCATGGACCCGAACGGCGCCGTCGTGCTGATTGAAGAGGAGGTACCCTGGAGCGAGGTCCCCGCCGTCGTCCAGGCAGCCATCGAAAAGGGGGCGGAGGGTCGCCGGATCCTCATCGTAGAAACTTTGACGCGGAAGGGCAAGCTCGAGGCCTACGAAGCGCACATGCGCAAGGGCTTGTGGGGGGAAATGGAAATCAAAGTCGATCCGGCCGGCCAACCGATTGAAGAGAAGTAGCGATCGAGTGTAGTCTATCGGCCTGCAGGCGAAAGATTGCATAGGTAGAGACGGAAAATGCCAACCCGGCGCAGGCTGTGTACGGCTTTCCTGGCATGTGTGGCTGTTAGTGGCGCGTGGGGTCAGGAGGTTGACTCGGCTCCCTCTCCCGCGCCGGCCTCTTCCCCTGCCCAGACCGTCTCCTTAACCGTGCCCAAGGGCACCGCCCTGCAAGTGGCGCTGGACAATGAAGTGCGAGTCAAGAGAGTCGGCCAGCCCCTCCAGGGCCGCCTGGTCGAACCCGTGTTTGCCTTTGACCGGGAAGTCCTCCCCGTGGGTAGCCAGGTTGTAGGCCGTATCTCGGCGATTGAAGGCCCCTCGGGCGGCAAGCGCTTTCTCGCTGCCTTGGATGTAGACTTCTCACCCACGCGCACCATCCATGTGGAGTTCGACGAGATCATCCTGCCGGACGGAAAGCGCCTCCCCCTGAAAGCAGTCGTGACTCCCGGCTCCGGACGTCCTATCCAACTCATCACCACCGCCGATAAGAGCCCGGACCAGAAGAAAACCTCCAGCGAGGCAGGGTCGGGCAGGATGAAGCAGGCCTTAGAGGAAGCCAAGCGGAAATGGCAGTCGGCCACGAAACAGGTAAAAGAGCCTGGCAAGATGCGCCGGCTAGGCCGGTACGCGGTCGCGCAGCTTCCTGTTCATCCGCAATACATTCCTGCGGGGACGGTGTATTTTGCCGAACTGCAAGAGCCGCTCGACTTCGGGAATCAGCCGCTTCCCCCGGCGCTGCCGGTGGCGAGTGGAACTGCGCTCCCGCCCTGCACTCTTCTGGCGCACGCCCAGCTCGAGACGCCGCTCGATTCCGCCACCACACCACCGGACACCCCGGTAGAGGCCGTCCTGACCCGCCCGCTCACGGCCGGCGGCCAGTTAATTTTTCCGCAGGGGAGCCGCCTGAAAGGTTCGGTCGTGCAGGTGCAGCCCGCTCGCCGATTCGGGCGTAGCGGCACGCTGCGAATCATTTTTGACGAAATAGTTCCTCCCGAGGGGATGCAACAGAAAGTGAACGCGAGCCTGGAGGGCGTCCAGGCGGACAAGGACCAGAATGTGAAGCTCGATTTGGAGGGTCGGACTCGACCCGCGGCCCCCAAGAAGCGCTATCTTTCCTCCGGGGTTGCGGTCGCCCTGGCGGTGGCCTCTTATCAAGACAGTGATGTCGCCGAGGGAGGCAGTTCGAGGGGAACGGCCAGCCAAGGAGGCGCCGGCGGCGCGGTCGCCTTCAAGTTAGTCGGCATCGTAGCGGGCGCCTTCTCGCGCTCCCGCTCGCTCGCCCTGGGAATGGGAGTGTTCGGGGCCGGCAAGTCGGTCTATTCCAATTTCCTGTCGCGCGGGCGGGATGTGGTCTTCCCCAAGGGCACGGCTATGGAAATCGGGTTCTGGCTTAAAGAAAACTGCGCCGACGACGCCGCCACGACTGAGTAAGACACTCCGCCCGCAGGTTCCGAGTGGTTCTGCTCGCTACTCTTACTCGCTGCTGACGCGGGCTTCGGCGGTGCGAATGCAGTTCCGCCCGGCGCGCTTGGCTTCCTGAAGCGCCTGCCGCGCCTGATCCATCAACTCGGTAATCGAGGTCTGGCCCTGCGCCCCTGAAACCCCGATGCTCACCGTGACGGGAATTTTTTGTCCGCCAAACTTAAACTGCCCGGATTCCAGCGCCTGGTGGATTTTTTCCGCCGCGGTCACCGCCTGATCCACACGGGTCTCCGGCAGCGCCAGCACAAAATCGTCGCCGCCCAGCCGGCCGAGAATGTCGGTGACGCGCCGGTCGAGCTTGACCGCCTCGGCCACATGGATGAGCGCCTGGTCGCCGCAGGGGCGCCCGTAGTCGCGGTTGATCTGTTCCAGCAAGTCAACGTCCACTATCAGCCAGGAGATAGGCTTCTTGCCGCGGCGCGTGCGGCGCAGCTCGATGCCGACTCGTTCGAGAAAATACCGCCAGGTGGCAAGCCCGGTGAGGAAGTCGGTGTTGCGCATGCGCTCCAGGCTCTGGGCCAGGGCGCGAATGTTGGTCGAAAGCAAACGCCGCTCCAGGGCTCGTTCCACGGCCACCATGAGCTCGTCCATGTTGCGCAGCGGTTTCGTGAGGAAATCGCTCGCCCCCAGCCGCAAGGCCGCCAGCGCGTTCTCGAAGGTTTCTTCGTCGGCCCCGGCGAAGACAATCACTTCGATGGTTTCATCGAGAGCTTTCACCCGCTCCAAGATGTCGATGCCGCTCAGGCGGGGCAGGCTGATGCCGGTAATCACCAGGTCGAAGCCTTGCTCCTCCAGCAGGCGCAGGCCGCGCAGCGGGTCGTCCACAGCCGTCACTTTGTGCCCCCCCTTGGTGAAAGCTTTCTCCAAGAGCTGCACCACCAGCCGGTCGGGGTCCATCACCAGAATGTTGGCCGTCATGGGTATGCCTGGCATCGCCGCTCCCGAAAAAGTGCTCGGGGCTACTCTACCACAACTTCTGCCCCTTCCAGGAAAAGGCGGGCCGCAAAACCTTTTGACTTCGCCGGCCTACCCGCCTACACTTTCGCGGGGGGCTGGGGAGGTTTTCTGTCTCTCCCCAGCAGTCCGCCCAATCATGACCTGCAAAGCGCACGGCTGCACCAATACGGTGTTGCGGGCCCTGGAAGACGTGACCCTGTGCCTCCAACACTTTCTTCAGGACGTCAACGAGCGCAGCCGCACCTTCGCCCAGCAGCTCGATGATCACACCGCCGAAGAACCCGCGCGCGAGGCCGCCCTGCAATTCATCGTGCTCACCGCCGCCAAAATCGCCACCATCGGCACCTACAGTCCGCCCGAGGAGCAACTGGAACGCGGCCGCCTGCTCAACGCCATGCTCCAGCTCGCTGACCTCCGCGACCGCCTAGACCGCAGCGGACTCGGCACCAACTGACCTCTCTCGGCTTGCCTGAAATCGCCGCCGTCTGTTATCGTCAAATTCCGCCGGAGCGGTGCAGGAGTGGTTTAACTGGCGGCACTGGAAATGCCGTGTCCCGCTAAACCCGGGACCGTGGGTTCGAATCCCACCCGCTCCGCCAGCGGAGGAGCCCCAATGAAACAGCGCTTTCGGGTCTTTTTTTTCCTCTTGACCCTTCCGCTCCTGCTCGGCCTCGAGGCCGCCGCCCAAGTTCTCATCGTGCTCAACAAATCCGACCATGAAGCCGCCCTCGTCGATCCCGCCACCTACGAGGTCATCGCCAGGCTGCCGACCGGCAAAGGCCCGCACGAGGCCGCCGCCTCCCTCGACGGCCGCACCGCCTACGTTTCCAATTACGGCTCCTTTGGCGTCTTCCGCCCCGGCGAGCAGCCACGCACGGAACCCGGCAATACCATCACGGTGCTCGATCTCAAAGCTCGCCGCGTCAAAGCCACCTTCGACCTGGGCGCCTACAAGCAGCCGCACGGCCTCTGGGTCAGCCGCGATCGCAGCCGCCTGTGGGTCACTTGCGAGAGCGCCAAAGCCGTGCTCGAACTCGATGCGGAATCCGGCAAGATTCTCAAAGCCTGGGAGACGGCGCAGGAAGTCAGCCACATGGTCGTCCCCACGCCCGACGAGCGCAAACTCTACGTGGCCAACATCGGCTCGGGCAGCGTGACGGTCATTGACCGCTCCACCGACATCGTCAAGAGCATCCCCACTGGCGCCGGCGCCGAGGGCATCGCCGTCTCCCCCGACGGCCGCGAAGTCTGGGTCACCAACCGCGCCGATAACACCATCGCTGTGCTCGACGCCGCCAAAGACAGCGTGCTCGCCACTTTCGAAAGCGGCGGCGAGATGCCCATCCGCGTCAAGTTCACTCCCGACGGCCGCCAGGTCTGGGTCTCAAACGCCCGCAGCAACCGTCTGACGGTGTTTGACGCCGTTACACGCCAACTGCTCGACGCCATTGAAGTCGGCGCCGTGCCCGTCGGCATTCTGATGACCCCCGACGGCCAGCGCGCCTTTATCGCCAACACCAACGCCAACCAGGTGACTGTGCTCGACGTCCCGGCGCGCAAAATCCTTCGCACCTTCACCACCGGCACCGAGCCCGACGGCATGGCCTGGGTGACTAGCAATTAGAGCTGTCACAAGTTAGAAAAAGCCTTGACAACCAATTCGGTGCGCGCTTAATCTAATGGGTGGAAAGAGTATGGAGGTCGCGACTGTGTGCACAATTACGATTCCTCACTAAATACCTTGGAGCAAACCCGCCAGTTGGCTGGCATATGGCTCGTTAGTTTTCAGTGAGTAAAGATCGCCCCCTGGCTCCAGATCTTGAAGTAAGGCGCCCCTGTCCGAAGGATCCCAATTCTCCTTATGGCGCAAGAATTCCTTGAGATCTGCGATTGCCTTTTCCGAAAACTCCTGACTCTTCCCCGGGTTTTTCTCAGCCAAACGAGCGAGGGCACAGGCTCGATTATAGAGGATGTGGACCCGATGCCTTGGACTTGGAGTCTCCTGCCACTTCTCGACTCCTAATGCCTCTGAAAGCAAGGAGAGGGCTTTCGAGTAGTTCTTCTCTCGATGTTCGACAATCGCCAAGTTGTATCTTGCGCGCTGTTGCGCAGCTTCGACCTGCAAGCTTCTCTCTAAGCAGGCTTTCGCTTTTGCTAGGTCGGAAGGCGAATCCACCTCCACTGCCAGATAGGCGCGGTCATTCAGCGCCCCGAAATTGCGGTCATCTTGTAAAATCGCAAGGTCCAAATAGAATCTCGACCGCTCAAGGTCTCCAGAGAACTCACGACTTTGCTTCCTCTCTTGGTGATACTTAAGCCCATAGAAGTTCCCAAGCCCCTGATAGATCTGCGAGATTTCCGTTTTGAGGTCATGTAAATCTAGGAATCCGAAAGCGGCGACTGTTCTCTCGTAGAAAGCTATTTTTTGACGTATCTCTGGCGTTAGTCTTGAATAGAAATGCTCCGTCCAATCGAGTCTCGGCAATACCTGCTTTAGGTCATCCATTATCCTCCGGATGGCCACCCCCATATACCGAAAGGGGGGGAACTCGCGGCGGATATCGTCAACCACCGCTTGACCGCTCTTCTTTGCTTCCTCGTTAATTCTGTCTACCTTTTCAGTTAGTTCTTTTCTCAATTCTTCAATCTCATGCGCCGACTTTTCTGCTTGTTGAACTGCATGTTGGATTCCCAAGTAAGCACCAACACCAAGGGCGGCACTATAAAAGGTTGCCAAGCCAAGCAGGATCGATATCAGCGCCTGAATCTGTTCTGCAT
>JBOGNW010000241.1:0-9920 GCA_050747425.1 Candidatus Acidiferrales bacterium | reverse complement strand
ACCCGCAGACCGTTCCGCTTCACCTTGACCTGCACGCGGCGGAAACCGCCATCCCGAGCACGGTTGGTCGGCGTATAGCCGAGGCTGTATTGGCTGCGGAGCTCGGTGGTAATCTGGTCAAACGCCTCCTGCAATTTTTCCACCTTCGAGGGAAAGTAGGCGCGTCCGCCGGTTTCTTGGGAAAGTTTCTTGAGCACGTCCCTTCCCCAGCCGATGTCCCCGGACAGGCCATAGGCCCCGGGGTCGGAGATCCCGATGGCATAGATGATGGTGTCGCTGCGCTGGGCCACTTCGATGGCCAGCTTCTCTGCTTTGTTGCTGTTCTCGGCGATCTCACTGCCCGTATCCACACCGTCACTGACCACGATAATGGCCTTGCGTCCCACTTCGCTGGCCAGCTTCTCCTTCGCTACCAGGTAGACAGCGTCGAAGAGATGCGTGCCTCCCTTGCTGCTTGGAAAGGGCCCCAGGCCCACAGGGGCATTGATGCGAGCCCGCGCCAAGGCGCGCTCGATGCGCTCCACTTCCTGGGTGAAGTCTTGCAGTAAGTCAACATTGACATCGAAGGTGGCCAGCAAAACCATGTCCACCGGGCGGAGCACTTGCCGGAGAAACTGGCCGACGGCCTCCTTCTCCACGGGCAGGACGGTGGTCTGGCTGCCGCTGGTATCCACCAGGAGCGCCAGGGTCAATGGCCGGTCGGTCTCGCGGACAAAATACCGCAGCTCCTGTGTCTTGCCATCTTCACGAACCTCGAAATCGTTGGCCGTCAGGTCGGTCACCAGCCGGCCGTTCGACTCCTTGACCGTACAGTAGATGTTCACCACATCCACTTCCACGCGCAGCGTATCGGTGGGCGGCCCCGGAGGCGGAGGGGATTGGGCCGCAACCAGCACAACACAGGCGAGCGCCAACAGGACACTCAGGGCCAATCCGGGCGCCAACGACCCGCGGGCTCTCTTCTCCGGTTTCATCTCTGACAGTATAATGGCAGCGCTGCTTCCCGCGAACTCCCCTCCCTCCGGTTAAGATGCACGGGAAAGGAACTCCGTGGTCCAGCGAGATGTGAAGAAGCACCACGAGCGGCGAATTCACGGGAAAAAACTTTTTTCTTCCAAGGTGAATTTTTTCTTGACATCAGTGTCGCGCCACCGTATACATCAGCGTAGCGTTTGACGTCGCTCGAGAGGAGCAGTTCACGAGAGACGGCAAACAGCTTCGACAAGAAAGAAAAGGGGAAAGTAGATATGGCCAAGAAAAAGGCCAAGAAGAAGATGAAGAAGTAGCGCGGCCGAACCTAGGCCAATCAACGTTCGACGAAGGGGAGCCCGCAAGGCTCCCCTTTAGTTTTCTCTACCTTCGGCAGCGCTCTCCGGCTCTTCGGCGGGAGCGCCGAGAGACTGCTCGAAGGCCGGGCACAGCAGGCGATAGTCGCAGTAGCGGCAGTGATAACCCGGCTGGGGCGGGAAGGCGCCGGCGCGAATGCCCTCGGCGACCTCTCGCAAGCTTTCCTGGGCGCGCTCCAGGGTCTTCTCGACGGGCGCAAAACTATGCCCCTGATTGAGGGTGAAGTTGTACAACGTCAGCCGGGCGGGCTCGAATCCCAGCTCGTGGCGCGCCGCCAGCGCGTAGAGGGCCAGTTGCACGCTTTTCTCCACCTTCTCGGGCGGCCGCGGCTGGCCGGTTTTGTACTCTACAATCTCGACCGCACGCCCACTGATACGGTTAATCTGGTCAATGCGGCCGGTGAGCACCACGTCCTCCCAAGTCCAGCGAAAGGTCTTCTCCAGCTCGAGCACGGACGGCGGATCAGCGGTTGTTTGTTGGCGGAATTCCTGAAGCTGTTGCAGACCCGCCGAGCGGTAGAGCTCCTGCTGAAAAGTGTCCTGGAAAGGCCAGGCGGTTTCCCGCCACTGCTGTTCGTAAATGTGCTGCGCCTCCTCCGCGGAGACTTCCGGCAGGCGCTGGCGGGCCCGAAAGAATTCCACCACGCTGCGGTGCATAATCTGCCCGAACAGCATGGCCGGCGTATGGAGTCCGGGCAGGCGCCAGAGATGAGCAAACTGGTATTTGAGCGGGCACTGCCGATAGGTTTCCAGCGCCGAATGGCTGAGGGTGAGGGGCTCCTGGATGAACGAATCCACGGGCTGGCCGGCCCAGGCGGCCATGCGAGAAGAGAAAGTGGCCGCCGAGGGAAAAAGCGTCTGTTGCCCGGCCTGGGAAGGAGGCGGCGAGGCAGGCGGGGGGGGAGCCGGCCTCACCGGCTCGATGTCGCGGGCGGCGTGCGCGTCGCGCAAGATGTCCTCCAGAAAAACTGAGGGCTGTTTGCGCGGAGCGGTGAGGGTGCTGAGCGCTAGCCGCTCGCGGGCCCGCGTCAGAGCCACGTAACAGAGGCGGCGCTCCTCTTGAATCTGGAAGTCACCCACCGGCAACTCCTCTTTCATCAGCTCCTCGGGGAATTCGAACAGGGGCGAGCGCGGCCGTGAGGGGAAGTCGCCCCGATTCAGGCGCAGGACAAAGACGGAATCGAACTCTAGCCCCTTGGCGGCGTGGACGGTCATCAACTGCACCACATCCGGGTTGAGGGATTCTTCCGGGAGATCGATCTTGCCGCCTGCTTCTTGGAAGTAATCGAAGTACTGGATGAATTCGGACAGCGTTTGGGTGTCGCTCTTTTCGGCCTGCCACTGGCGCACGAAGCGGACAAAGGTTTCGAAGTAGGGGCGCTCGGGATCGGAGGGCAACAACTGAATTCCGAGCCGCTCGAGAAGCAAATCGAACAGCTCGCTGAGCGGAAGCGCGGCGCCGCGGCGGCGAAAGTCGGCCAGAAGGCGGGCCAGCTCGCCCAGGCGTGTCTGCTCGTCGCGCACACGCGGGTGCAGGTCGGCGATAGCTTGGGCCAGCGAGGGCTGCTGGCGAGTGAGGCGGCGGAGCAGGTCCAGGAATAGGTCCCGCGTGAACCCCCAGGCGGGAATGGCCAGCAGGCGCGCCCAGCTCACGTTGTCGCGGGGGTTTTGGATGACGCGCAGATAGGCCAGCAAGTCGCGCACCAGTGGGCTGGTGAGAATGGAAAGCCCACGAATGGCAAAGGGGATGCGGGCCCGCTGAAGCTCCTCGACCAAGGCGTTGCGGTGGAGGTGCGCCCGATAAAGAACGGCGATGCCGGCGTAGGTGCCGGTTTTCCCCCGCAAGAGTTCGATGGCCGAGCGCACGTGGGCGGCTTCCTCGGCGGCATCGTGGACTTCGGCCAAGCGCACCTTCTCGCCGCCGGGCGCGCGCGGCAGGAGGCGCTTGTTGGGGTCGGCGCGGGCCGGGCCATTCTGAGCAATGAGCGTGGTGGCCACCGAGAGGATGCGCGCCGTGGAGCGGTAGTTTTGCGCCAGGGTAATCCTGCGGCCGTCTGGAAAGAGGCTCTCAAATTTCTTGAAGCTGGCATAGGAAGCGCCGCGAAAGCGGTAGATGGCCTGGTCGTCGTCGCCGACCGCGGTGAGATTGCGGTGGCGGCCGGCGAGCAAAGCCAGCAGCTCGATTTGCGCGATGTTGGCGTCCTGGAATTCGTCCACCAGGATGTAGCGATAGCGCTCCTGATAGTGGGAAAGCAGCTCGGGGTGGGAGCGCAGCAGCTGGACCGCGGAAAACTGCGAGCTGCCGAAAGTGGTGCGCTGGGCTTCCGCGAGAAGCTGCTCGGCCACCGCGTAGGCGCGAACCAGCTCCTGCTGCCGGGCCAGCTCCTCGGCGCGCTTCCCCCGTTCGTCCTCCCCCAGGCGCCGTTTTTCCTCTTCGAAGCGCGCCGCCAGTTTATCTACATGCTGCGCAGCGTAATCTTCGGGACTCACCAGCTCATCCTGGCAGCGGGAGAAAAACTCGATGAAGTTGGTGAGAAAGCGGCCGGGCTCGGAGAGCCGCAGGAAGAGGTTGAGGCCGAGGCGGTCGAGCCGCCGGCGCAGAAAAATCCAGTAGTCGACCGGGTCGAGGATTTTCAAAGCTTGCTGATGGCGCTGCAACAGGTCGTAGCAGAAGGCGTGGAAGGTGTAGACGCCCACGCGCTCGGCGCGCTTGTCCCCGGCGCGGCGGATGCGCGCCTGCATTTCCTCCGCGGCTTTGATGGTGAAGGTGATGGCGAGGAGGTTTTCGCCCTCCAGCTCGGGGATGGTTTCGAGCAGGTAGGTGACGCGCTCGGTGATGACGCGGGTCTTGCCGGTGCCGGCGCCGGCGATGACCAGCAGCGGCCCGTGGAGATGCTCCACGGCGGCGCGTTGCTGGGGGCTAAGGTCAACCAAGCGCGAGGCCATTCGTGGGTTCCCCGGAGATTCTACAAGGGAGTCAGGGAAAACCGTAGGACAACGAGCCGAAGCGGGCGTCGTTCGGGCGCTTCCTTGACCCTCGCGGCAGGCGAAACCTATAATCGTTGGGAAGTGAAGGAGAAGGCCATGAGGCAAGCAGTCATCGTGAGTGCTGTGCGGACGGCGATGGGCAAATTCATGGGCGCTCTGGCGCCGTTTTCCGCCCCCGAGCTGGGCGCCAAAGTAGTGGCGGACGCGGTGAAGCGGGCGGGGGTGGAGCCGGAGAGCGTCAACGAGATCATTATGGGCAACGTGGTGTCGGCCGGCCTAGGACAGAATCCGGCGCGACAAGCGGGGCTACGCGGCGGGCTGCGTCCGCAGGTAGCCGCCATGACGATCAACAAAGTTTGCGGCTCCGGCTTGAAAGCGGTGGCGCTGGCGGCGCAAGCGATTGCCACCGAAAACGGCGAGGTGGTGGTGGCGGGCGGCATGGAATCCATGAGCAACTGCCCCTACATCCTGCCCAAGGCGCGCGAGGGCTACCGACTGGGTCACGCGCAGCTGCTCGACTCGATGATTACCGACGGGCTGTGGGACGTCTACGAAGACTTTCACATGGGAATCACGGCCGAGCTGGTGGCCGAAAAATACAAGGTCAGCCGCGAGGAACAGGACCGCTTCGCCTACGAGAGCCACCAGAAAGCCGTGGCCGCGACCAAGCAGTGCCGGTTCGAATCGCAAATCCTGCCCGTCGAAATCCCGCAGAAGAAGGGCGACCCCATGCGGTTTACGAAAGACGAGTCGCCGCGCGAAGACACCACTCTGGAAAAACTCGCCAGCCTGAAGCCGGCCTTCAAGAAGGACGGCACGGTGACGGCCGGGAACGCCCCGGGCACGAACGACGGTGCGGCCGCGCTGGTGGTGACGTCGGAAGAGTGGGCGGCGAAAAACGGCAAGACGCCCCTGGCACGCATCGTGGGCCAGGCGGTGAGCGGGGTTGAGCCGCGCTGGGTGATGATGGCGCCGGTTGATGCGGTGAATAGCTTGCTGAAAAAAGTTGGCTGGAGCCGCGACCAGGTGGACCTCTACGAGCTGAACGAGGCTTTTGCCGTGCAGGCGGTGGCGGTGATGCGGCAGTTGCAGCTCGACCCTGCCAAAGTGAACGTCAACGGCGGCGCCGTGGCCCTAGGACACCCGATCGGCGCCAGCGGCGCGCGCCTGCTGGTAACGCTGCTGCATGAGATGGCACGGCGGAAAGTGAAGCGCGGCATCGCGGCGCTCTGCCTGGGCGGCGGCAACGCCGTGGCTTTGGCGGTCGAGCGCTAGCGGGTGAACGGGGTGGCCTGGCTGCTCTTGGGGTTGGCGCTCGTCGGGGCGGGCATTTCGCTTTACTTCACGCTGGTCTACTACGGCCGCCTGCCATCGCGGGAACTTCCGCCGGCGCTCTGCCAGCGCGAGGAACGCACCTGCTTGACGATTCTCCAAACCCCCTATGCGCGCCTGCTGGGCGTGCCCAACGCCGTGGTCGGGATGGGCTTTTACGCTCTGACGGCAGTGGTGGCCGGCCTGTCGCTGGCCGGCACGGTGCCGCGCTGGCTCTGGCTGATGAATGTGCTGGCGGCCGCCGCCACCGTCATCGTGGCCCCCTATCTAGTGTGGGCTCTGGTTGCGCGTCTCAAGACCTGGTGCCGATTGTGACTGCTCAGCCACGTCGTGAACGTGGCCGTATTGCTTTTGTTGTGGGAATCGCGCTAAAAAGAAGCGCCAGAACGACGTGGAACCCGGCGAAAACACCGTGCGCGTGTGGGTGGGATTGAATCCCTTGCAGGCCAAGCTGATGGAACAGATCCTGCTCGACAACGACATCGAGTGCTTCTCCAGCCTGGACGCCGGGATGGTCTTGGCGGGCGGACGCTACGAGACCAGCCTGTGGGTGGGGAAGAATGACGAAGCCCGTGCGCGCACGCTGCTGGAAACGGCGGAAGCCGAGATGAGCGAGGCCCTCGACCAGGAGCCGCCCGCGGACACCGAATCCTAGAGAGGATGAAGCCATGACAGATGAGCGCAAGCGCCAATTAGACCTGGCGGTCACGCAGATCGAGAAACAGTTCGGCAAGGGCTCCATCATGCGCCTGGGCAGCAAAGACGTGCTGGTTCCCGTGGCCGTGATTCCCACCGGCGCTCTCTCGCTCGACCTGGCGCTGGGCGTGGGCGGCATGCCGCGCGGACGGGTGGTGGAGATCTTCGGGCCCGAAGCGGGCGGCAAGACCACGCTGGCCTTGCAGGTGATTGCCAGCGCCCAGAAGATGGGCGGGGTGGCCGCTTTCATTGACGCCGAGCACGCGCTCGACGCCCGCTATGCCAGCGCTCTGGGCGTGGACGTGGACAACCTGCTGCTCTCGCAGCCGGACTACGGCGAGCAGGCCCTCGAGATCACCGAGACCCTGATCCGCTCCGCCGCCGTGGATGTGGTGGTGGTGGATTCGGTAGCGGCGCTGGTGCCCAAGGCGGAGCTGGAAGGGGAGATGGGCGATCCGCAGATGGGTCTGCAAGCGCGGCTGATGTCGCAAGCGCTGCGGAAGCTCAAGGCCATTGTCAACAAGTCGAAGACCTGCCTAATTTTCATCAACCAGTTGCGCGAGAAAATCGGCATTCTGTTCGGCAACCCGGAGACGACTCCGGGCGGCCGGGCGCTCAAGTTCTACTCCGATATCCGCATTGATGTTCGCCGCATCGCCGCCATCAAGTCGGCCGAGCGCGTGATCGGGAACCACACCCGCGCCAAAGTGGTGAAGAACAAGCTGGCGGCTCCCTTCCGGGAAGCGGAATTCGACCTGCTCTACGGCGAAGGGATTTCACGAGAGACCGATCTGATTGATCTTGGAGCCACGCACGGCGTGGTCGAAAAGAGCGGCGCCTGGTTCACCTTCGAGGGCGAGCGCATCGGCCAGGGGCGGGACAACGCCCGGCTCTTTCTGCGCGAGCACACCGAGGTGCGGGAGAAGCTCGATGCCTGGCTGCGCCAGAAGCTGGGCTTGTCCGCCGGGGCCGCGAGCCAGCCGGAAGAGGCAGCGCCTATTCCGCGGCCGAAATCGCGGTAAGGGGGGGCGGTCCCGTGCTCGCCAGGCAAAAAACTCTTGCATTCGGCCGGCCGCTTTCCTACAATGGCAGCCACCTCGCAGCGCCGTAGAAGTAACCAAAAGTTCTCAGGAGTAATGATGAGAGTGAAATTCCGCGCGCGCTGGTGGATTCTCCTGCTGCTGCTCTCGCTGCTGTCCTGCGCCTTTTCCCTGTCCGCCCAAACCAAGAAAAAGAGCCCGCGGCGGCGCGCGACTCGCTATGCGGTTCCGAGCTACGGCAACCCCTCCGCCAAAGACAATACCGGAGCCGAGAACCCGGAGGTGCGGGCGGTGGCGGTGCGCGCCCTGGGCCGGTTCAACGGCAGCGTGGTGGTGGTGGAGGCCGACACCGGACGGGTGCTGACCATCGTTAACCAGCCGCTGGCGCTTTCCTCCGGCTTCAAGCCCTGCTCCACCATCAAAATAGCCATTGCGCTGGGCGCGCTCGAAGAAGGCCTGATTACGGGAGACACGCTGCTGCGGGTTTCGCGGCAGAAATCCATCAATCTCACCGAAGCGCTGGCCTACTCCGACAACCGCTTTTTTGAGATGCTGGGCGGGCAGATGGGTTTTGAAAAAGTCACCGCCTACGCGCGCCTGCTCGGCTTCGGCGAGTTGGCCGGGTATCTGATGGAAGGCGAATACCCCGGCGCCTTCCCCATCGATCCTCCCGCCAATGGCGGTGTAGCGCGGATGTCGAGCTACGGGGAAGAAATCAAGGCCACGCCGCTGCAACTGGCGGCGCTGATGGCGGCCTTCGCCAACGGCGGCACCCTCTACTATCTCCAGTACTCGCGCACCGAGGAGGAGCAGCTGGCCTTCAAGCCGCGGGTCAAGCGCCAGCTTCCCATCCAGCGCTGGCTGCCCGAGCTGCGAGCCGGCATGGAAGCCGCGGTGCTTTACGGCACGGCGCGCTCCAGCGGCGAAACCGAGGAGCACATCCTCGGCAAGACCGGAACCTGCAGCGAGGAACGCGCCCGCCTGGGGTGGTTCGCCTCCTACGGGGAGCTGGCGTCCGGGAAGCGTCTGGCGGTGGTGGTGCTGTTGCGCGGAGGCTCGGTCTTCAACGGCGGCAAGGCCGCCCAAGTCGCCGCGGAGGTCTACCGCGGCCTGGGCGAGTCCTACATTCTGGCGCGCCACCCCGAGCCCGAGTCGCCGTCGGCACCGGCGCAGTGACCTTTCTAGAAGTCAATTACCGCTACACCGGACCGCTGAGCCCTACGCAGTTGAAGCGTCTGGGAGAGCTCCCCGGCCAGTACGGCATCCGCCAGTTGCGGTTCGATGAAGCCAACTCCATCGTCCGCATCGAGTACGACGCCTCGCGGCTCAAGGAAACCGAAGTCGTGCATTGGGTACGCCGAGCCGGGATTGCGCTCACTGAGCACGTCGGTCTCGATCGGCTCGTCGCCTAAGAGATACGACCACGGGCGCCAGTCCTGCGGCAGGAAATCCAAAAAACTGGGAAGGTGGCGACTCGCACCGGATGGGGCCCAGGTCAGCTTGTGGCTGCCTGAGTTGGGGTTGGCGATGCAGTTCTCCGGGCCTGTGAGGGCCACCGTGCGAAATAAACCAACAGCCTGGGGCCGGGTGCGAGGGTTGCGCTCGCCACGCCGGCCGCCAGGCTGCTAGTTCCGCAGAGCGCGAGCCGCCACTCTTCACCCACCTGTAGAGCAGGATAACTGCCAAACTCCCGCGCGTTTTTCTCCTGCTTTTTCAAAGGATTTGAAGCGGCTGCGACAGGCACCGGGCGATGTGGCTCCCACGATGGGAAGCCTCCGCCCCCTTTGGGAATCGCTCACATCTCTTCTAGGGCCGCAGCCGGCGACAACGCGAGGGTCGCGTTGACAACTCTCGCGGCCCGCCCCTAGAATCGTTTCTATCCCGTGCGCCCGTAGCTCAGTTGGATAGAGCGTCTGGCTACGAACCAGAAGGTCGGGGGTTCGAATCCCTCCGGGCGCGCCACCCGCCTGGGACCGTTTTGCAGTCGGGGGTTTCCCTCGCTGCGCTCGGGATAAACTCCTCCCTCCGGGCGCGCCACCCGCCTATGTACTTTGTCTATGTGCTCCGCAGCCTTGCCACAGGCCGGCGGTATGTCGGATTCACCGCCGACCCCACTCAGAGGCTGGGCCAACATGATCGCGGAGTGACGAAATCCACGAAGAACCGCGGCCCCTAGGAGCTGGTGCATCAGGAACCTTACAAGATCCGCTCCGAAGCCATGCACCGAGAGCGCTTCTTGAAGTCGGGGCAGAGGCGTGAGGAGCTCAACCGCCTTCTTCGTCGCTCCCGCGCCCGTAGCTCAGATGGATAGAGTCCGCCTGCGGCGGAAACCAGAAGGTCGGGAGTTTCTCCTCGGGGCGGCGGTTTCTCACGCGCGCCAAGCCTCTCCAATGTACTTTGTGTACGTACTCCGGAGTTGCACCACGGATCGCCACTATGTAGGGTACACTTCCGATCTGGTTCAGCGCCTCGGTCAGCACAACAGCGGCATTACCAAGTCAACGAAGAACCGCGGTCC
>JBOGNW010000240.1:0-7811 GCA_050747425.1 Candidatus Acidiferrales bacterium | reverse complement strand
ATGCTGCACGTGGACGTGATGGACGGCCACTTTGTGCCCAACATCACTATCGGCGTGCCGGTGGTACGCTCGCTGCGCCAGGCCACCGACCTGGTCCTCGATTGCCACCTGATGATTTCCGAGCCCGACCGGTACCTCGAAGCCTTTGCCGAGGCGGGCGCCGACATGATTTCCGTCCACCAGGAGGCCACGGCGCACCTGAACCGCACGCTGGCGGCCATCCGAGCCGCGGGGGCGGAGGCGGGCGTGGTCATCAATCCCGCCACGCCGGTGGGCACGCTCTCAGAAGTCCTGCCCCAGGTGGACTTCGTGCTGGTGATGTCGGTGAACCCGGGGTTTGGCGGGCAGAAATTCCTGCCGGGGGCGGTGAACAAGCTGATCCAACTGAGCGCCTGGCGCGCTGACAGCGGCGCCGACTTCCGCCTTGAAGTGGACGGCGGGATTGGGGTAGAGAATATAGGGGATGTGGTCCGCGCCGGGGCGGACATTGTGGTGGCCGGCACATCCATCTTTCAGGCTCCAGATGTGGGGCAGCGTTTCGGCGAGCTGCAACGCGCGGCCGCGTTAGCCCTGGCAGAAAAAGTCTGACAGACCGTTGCTTCTGATGAAGCCTACGTCGACACCCTTCCTGGCTCTGGGCGCGCTGGCCGTGGTGGCGGCGCTGGCGGGCTGCCACGCCCACAAGCACGAGGCCCCGGATATCTCCTCGTCGGCCGAGCCTGACAAGCTGCTGTACGATTCCTCGGTGGAGGACATCAAGAACAAGCGCTTCGACGTGGCGCGGCTGACCTTGCAGACGCTGATCAACGCTTATCCCGACAGCGAATACCTGCCGGCGGCCAAGCTGGCGGTGGCCGACTCCTACTTTCAAGAGGGGACGACGAGCGCGCTGACGGGGGCCGAGGTCGAGTACAAAGACTTCATCACCTTCTTTCCCAACGCTCCGGAAGCGGCTTTTGCGCAGTACCGCGCTGCGCTGTGCAATTACCGGCGGCTGGAGAAACCCGACCGCGAGCGTGTCTACGGCGTGCGGGCCGAGCGCGAACTGCAGCTCCTGCTGCTGAACTACCCGCAGAGCGAATACGCGGCGGACGGAGAAAAGAAACTCATTGCCGTGCAGGAAGTGCTGGCGGAAGGGGAATTCCGCGTAGCCTACTTTTATTACAAGCGACAGATCTGGCGGGCAGCGGCGCAGCGCCTCACCAGCCTGATCGAGCGCTACCCCAACTACAGCAACCGCGATCAGTCGCTGTGGATGCTGGGGCAGAGCTACGAACAGGAACTTTCGGCGCTGTGGAGTCCTGACCCCAAGCGCGCGGCTGAGGCCTACGCGCGCCTGGTGCGCGAGCATCCCAACAGCAAATACGCTCCCGAGGCCAAGGAAGCGCTGGGGCGCCTGGGCCAGACTATCCCTGAACCCGACCCGGTGCTGCTGGCCCGCGCGCAAACTGTGCAGCCGGTCATCCTAGAACTGAAAGAAGAGAGCCGCGGGCTTCTGGGGCAGATGTTCACGCTGTTTGGCCTGTTCAGCAACAAGCCTGACATTTCTTCCGCCGCGGCGCGCCTGGGGCCACCGCCGCTGGAGGCGCCACAGGAAGTGCCCAAGCTGCCACCCCCGCCGCTGACCCTAATGCAGAAGGCCGCCGTGGAGGCCAACGTTCAAGCCACGACAGTGAGTTCAGCGCCGGGGGAGAACATCACCTCTGCCCAGGCTGGTTCGGGCCAGCCGGCGGCGAACACTCAGGGGCAATCCCCGCAAGCACAATCTCCCCCGCCGCCCCCCAAAAAGAAGAAGTCCTTCTGGCGGAAAATCATCCCCTGGCCGTAGGCCGGTCCGGTTCTTTCCCTGCTTGACTATTGCTGGCTTGGCGTTTAGCATCGCCCCATCCGCGAGACCCACTGGCCGGTTAGGGGGGATAGGTGCCGGGCAAGGTTCTCATCGCTGACGACAGCCTAAAGATTCAGAAGGAGCTCACGCGCCTTATCGAGTCGCTGGGGGTCGAGGTCACCTCGGTCAGCAACGGCGAGCACGCCGTGCGCCAACTGGCAAACCTGAAACCCGACCTGGTGCTGGCCGATATCTTCATGCCGGTGCGCACCGGCTACGAAGTCTGCGACTATATCAAGACCCGCGACGAGTTCTCCCATACCATCGTGCTTTTGCTGGCGAGCAAGATGGAGCCCTACGACGAAAAGGAAGCGCGGCGAGTGGGCGCCGATGGCAAGATCGACAAACCGGTTGCCGGCTCCGAGCAGGCGGTGCTGGCCACCATCAAGGGGCACCTGGAGAAAATTCTGGCAGCCAGACCGGCGGCACCGATTGATGAGTTTGCTGCTGCGGTGCCAGCGACCGAGGAAGCTGCTGCCGCGGCCGAACCGGAACCCGACATGTTTGCCACCGCGCCGCCTCCGGTGAGCTTCGAGGGGCAGGCCTCGGTCGGCTTTGCCGATATGGTGGGCGAGGAAGCCGCGGCCGCGCCCCCTGCGCCGCCGCCTCCTGCACCCATCGAGATGGCGCCGGCTGCGCCGCCCGCTCCTGCGGAGTCGGTTGACCTCACCGGGGCCACCATGCTCACCACCGCGGCCGACCTCAAGAAGCGCATGGACGAAATCAAGGCGCAGAAAGAGATGGAAGAGACCCGCATCATCGAGAAGCCCACGCTGGCCGCCGCCTGGGAAATGACCGGCCCCGAGCCGGGCGCGCCTCCGGTTCCTCCGGCGGGGGGCGCTGAAGGCTGGGACAGCCAGTGGAAGGGCGCGAGCGAAGAAGCGCCTGCGGCCGCGGTGGAAGAAGTGGCGGCCACACCAGCGGCATCTGGGGCGCGGCTCTATCCGGCCGAGGAGTTTGCCGCTGCTTTTGGCGGCGCCGCTACGGCGGCCGAAGGCGAGGTCGAGCTGGCACCGGCGGAAATCATTGACGAAGCCCCCGCGGCCGAGGCGATGGCCGGCGATGAATTGGTAGCCGCCGAGCTCCACGAATCTCTCCCGGGAGGGGCCGCCGCTCCCGTGGATCCCGCCGTGGTCGAGGACGTGGTCAACCAGGTGCTGGCCCGCCTCTCGCCGCAGGTGATGGAAACCATCGCCCGTGAGATTGTGCGACCGCTCGCTGAAGCCCTCCTGCGCGAAAAACTCCGCCACTAGGCCGCCCACTCCGCGCCCCTACCCTGCTTTCGGATTCGCGCGCGCTTGCCGTATACTGACAAGGTTTGACGCGCTGGCCCGAATCGGGCTCGCGCGAACCTGCTGAGCGAATCATGAAAGAGCCCGACATTCCCAAAGCATATGAGCCCGGCTCGATTGAGCCGCACTGGGCGCGGGCCTGGGTGGAAGAGAAGCTCTTCACGCCCGAAGTGGCGGCGCGTCACCGGGACCCCGAGCGGGGCCCTTATTCGCTCGCCATCCCGCCGCCCAACGTCACCGGCTCGCTCCACATGGGCCACATGCTGGAGCACACCCAGATTGACATTCTGATGCGGTGGCGGCGAATGCAGGGCTACCGGGTGCTGTGGCTGCCGGGGACCGACCACGCCGGCATCGCCACGCAAGTGGTGGTCGAGCGCGAACTAGCCAAGGAAAAGCTCACCCGGCAGCAATTAGGGCGCGAGGAGTTCGAGCGGCGCGTGTGGGCGTGGAAGGCCGCCAGCGGCGACACCATCAAGAAGCAGATGGTGCGCCTGGGGACTTCGTGCGACTGGACCCGCGAGCGCTTTACGCTCGACCCGCCGCTCTACCGCGCGGTGCTGGAGGCGTTCCTCCGCCTCTACCACGAAGGCCTGATTTACCGCGGGCGCTACATCGTTAACTGGTGCCCGCGCTGCCGAACGGCGTTGAGCGATTTGGAAGTGGAACACAGCGAGCGCGAGGCGCAGCTTTACTTCATCAAGTACCCGGTGCCGGGCACGGAGCACTTCGTTACCGTCGCCACCACGCGCCCGGAAACTATGCTGGGCGATACCGGCGTGGCCGTCCACCCGGACGACGAGCGCCACCAACATTTGGTCGGCCGGCAGGCGCTGCTGCCGCTGATGAATCGCGAGATTCCTATTCTGGCGGATGCCTACGTGGACCCGGCCTTCGGCACGGGCGCGGTCAAAGTTACCCCGGCGCACGACGCCAACGACTTTGAAGCCGGTAAGCGGCACAAGCTCGAGGAAATTGACGTCATGGACGACGCCGCGCGGATGAACGAGAACGCCGGGCCGTATCGGGAGCTCGACCGCTTCGAAGCCCGCAAGCGCATCGTGGCTGACTTGCAGAAGCTGGGCCTACTGGAAAAGGTTGAGCCGTACCGGCACGCCCTGGGCCTCTGCCAGCGCTGCAAGACGCCCATTGAGCCGCGCGTTTCCGTGCAGTGGTTCTGCCGCATGAAGCCGCTGGCCGAGCCGGCGCTCGAAGTAGTGCGCGAGGGCTTGATTCCCATCGTTCCCGAGAATTGGAAGAAGGTTTATTTCGACTGGCTCGAAAACATTCGCGACTGGTGCATTTCGCGGCAGCTCTGGTGGGGGCACCGCATCCCTGTCTGGCACTGCGGCGACTGCCAGGGGATGACGCCGGCGCGCGACTCACGCGTCGAACTCGTGGACGGCCGCCCGCAGCCCGGGAGCCCGCCGGAAAAATGCGGCGCGTGCGGCAGCACCCGCCTGACCCAAGACCCCGATGTGCTCGACACCTGGTTCAGCTCGGCGCTATGGCCTTTTTCTACCTTGGGCTGGCCCGACGACACCACCGACCTCGGCGACTTCTACCCCACCAGCCTGCTCATCAGCGGCTACGACATTCTTTTTTTCTGGGACGCGCGCATGATTATGATGGGGCTGCACCTGGTCTCGCGCCCCACGCGCCCAGAGCGCCTTCCTTTCCGCGCCCTCTATCTGCACAACCTGGTGCGCGACGCCGACCGCCAGAAGATGTCGAAGACGCGCGGCAACGTGCTCGATCCGCTGGAAGTCACCGAGAAGTACGGCACCGACGCCACGCGCTTCACGCTGGCCATCATGGCCGCGCCGGGGACGGATATCGCGCTCAGCGAAGACCGCCTCCGCAGCTACCGCGCCTTCGCCAACAAAATCTGGAACGCGGCGCGCTTCATCGCCATGAATCTCGCCCGGGCCGAAGAACAGGGCATTCTTCCGCGTGGCTTCGCCGCCCAAGTTCTCCATCCGGAGCCGCCGCCTCCGGACAGCGTAGAAGCGCCGACGCTGGCCGATCTATGGCTGGGCGGGCGGCTCTCTCGTCTGAGCGAAACCGTGGCGTCCGCTCTGGAAGAGTTCCGCTTCCACGAAGCCGCGCACGAGCTCTACCACTTCTTCTGGCACGAGTTCTGCGACTGGTACCTTGAATGGGTCAAGCCTGTCATCGCCGGAACCGCCCGCGCGACGCCCGAAGAGCAGCAAAGAGCCTGGCGCGCCCTGCTGACGCATTTCCAGTGCGCCCTCCGCCTGCTCCACCCCTTTATGCCCTTCCTCACCGAGGAACTCTGGCGCCGTCTGTTTGACTCCACGGAGTCGCTCGCCTTCCAACCCTATCCGCAAGCGGAGCCCTGGCGCCAAGACGAGAAAGCCGATGAAGCCGTGGCGCTGTTGCAGGAAGCGATCGTGGCTCTACGCAACATCCGCGCCGAGATGAAAATTGACGCCCGGCGGCCCATCCCCGGCGAGCTAGCGGCAACCGAGCCGGGCGTCGTAGAGCTTTTTCGCGTGCACCGCGAAACGATACGGCGCCTGGCGACGCTGGCTTCGCTCGAGCTTTCCGCCGGGCCCCTGCCGGCCGAAGGGGGCGTCGTGCGGCATGCCGCCCGCTTCGATGCCCGCGTGGCCTTCACGGAAGCCGACCTGGCCGCGGAGCTCGAACGCCTGCGCCGAGAAAAACAGAAACTCGGAATCGAACTCGACCTCATGCGCGCCCGCCTGGACGACCAGCAGTTCCGCGAAAAAGCTCCGCGCGAAGTGGTGCGCGGCCTCGAGCAGCGCCAGGCGGAGTACAATAGCCAGTACGAAAAAATTTCGCGGCTGCTGAGCGCGATCGAGAATCGTCGCGCCTCGGGCGAAGCGCCCGCCTGAAAGGCACGCCAAGATCGGCCATGACCGTTTCACCCAAGACGCCCTCTGCCGTGGCCGCCCAAGTGGGGCTCGACTGGCGCTCGCGCGAAGTCACCGAAATCCTGGAACGCACCCTGGCCGAGGACATGGGATCGGGTGACCTCACCACGGACGCTGTCGTGCCCGAGCGCGTCGACTCCCAGGGCACTTTCCTGGCCAACGAAGTGCTGGTGGTGGCGGGCTGGCCTCTGGTGGAACGCCTCTATGAACTGCTCGACCCGGGGCTGCGCCTCCAGCCGCTGGTGGAAGAAGGAGCGCAGGTGACGCGCGGGCCCATCGCTACGGTGCGCGGCGATGCGCGACCGTTATTGCGCGGCGAGCGCGTGGCGCTCAACTTCCTCCAGCGCCTGAGCGGCATCGCCACGCTCACGCGGCGCTTCGTCGCGCGCCTGGAAGGCACGAAAGCCAAAATTCGCGACACCCGCAAGACCTCACCCGGGCTGCGCTTGCTGGAAAAATACGCGGTGCGCGTGGGCGGCGGCACAAACCACCGCTTCGGCCTCTTCGATGCAGTGCTCATCAAGGAGAACCACGCGCAGCTCACGGGCAGCATCACCGAAGCGGTCCGGCGCGCCCGCCAGAAGTACGGCCGCCCGCAGGCGATTCAGGTGGAAGTGCGCGACGACGCCGAGGTGCGCGAGGCTCTCAAAGCCGGCGCCGACGCCCTCCTGCTCGACAACATGAGCGTCGAGCAAGTGGACACCGCGGTCGAAATCGTGCGCGGTCGTGTTCCGCTTGAGGCGTCGGGCGGCATCCGCCTCGAAACCGTCCGCGCCTACGCCGAGTGCGGCGTGGACTTCATCGCCGTCGGAGCGCTTACTCATTCCGCCCCGGCCGCCGACATCAGCTTTGACCTCGTTCCTGCCCGGGGCGGGCCAACAAAAGACGCCGGGCCGTAACCGGGTCTCCGCGTTAGACTCTTTGACCTCGATGCCCAAGCCGCCACCGCCGCAGTCCACCGACCGGCGCATTGACCGCCTGCTCGGCTTGCTGAGCGAGCACCCCATGGTGGTGCTGAGCGGCGCCAAAATCGCCCGCCAGGTGGGCGTCAGCCGCTCGGCCGTCTGGCATTGGGTCCAGAAGCTCCGCGCCCTCGGAGTCAAAATCAAAGGCCACCCCAAGACCGGCTACCAACTCGAACGCGTGCCCGACATTCTCATCCCGAAAGTCCTCGAAGCTCGCCTGAAGGGAACGGCGTTCGCCCGCCGCATTCATCACTTCTTCAAGCTCGATTCGACCAACAGTGTCGCTCTGTCGCTGGCCGCCGGCGGCGAGCCGCACGGCACGCTGGTCATCGCCGAAGAGCAGACCGCCGGGCGCGGCCGCCTGGGGCGCGCCTGGCATTCGGAGAAGACGAGCGGCATCTATCTTTCGCTTATCCTCCGCCCGCCGCTGGGGCCGCAGCAGGCGCCGCTGCTGACGCTGGCCGCGGGCCTGGGGGCGCGTGACGCGGTGGCGGAGGTAACCGGCCTGGAGATTGAGCTGCGCTGGCCCAACGATCTCTACCTGGGCGGGAAAAAATTCTGCGGCATTCTGACGGAGATGCAGGCCGAGTCACAGCGTCTACATTACGTGGTGGTGGGCCTGGGGATGAACGTCAACCACGCGCGCTTTCCGGCGGAGCTCGAGGCGGTGGCGACTTCGCTGCGCCTGGCGGGCGGGCGGCTCTATTCGCGACTGGATATTCTCGCTCACTTGCTCGCCGCCTTTGAC
>JBOGNW010000239.1:0-3692 GCA_050747425.1 Candidatus Acidiferrales bacterium | reverse complement strand
CGCGAGACTGCGGCGGCGGCCGGTCGCGTCTACTCCCAACTTTCTACGATTGACAGCGGCGGTTGCCGGGAGGCACACTGCTTACGGGGCTGGGTGGGGGATGTGTGGGTTTCACCGCTAAGATTCTTGTCGTTCACCACGATCCGAAGATGGTGGAGGTTCTGAGAAGAACCCTGGCAAAGATCGATATGGACACGGTCTCGGTGCCATCGGTCGAAGAGGCTGTGCCCCTCATTAACCGGACTAAGTTTGACGCCGTCTTCCTGGAATGGTTTCCTCCACAGATGGAGGGCCTGAAACTGGCGGAGCAGGTTCGCTGGTCCAAGACCAACTCCACCATTCCGATGATCATGCTGACCTCCAACACAGAGCCGGACGCCTTGCGGCAGTGTTTTCGCGTGGGGATTAACTTTTTCCTGCAGGAGCCGGCTTCGCCCAGCCAGATTGAGCGCCTGGTGGCGTCAGCACGCGACTTGATGATGCAGGAGCGGGTTCGCTACCAGCGGGTGGCACTCTCCGTGCCGGTTCACTGCCGCTGGAGTGTGCAGAGTTATGAGCAGAAATGCACAGGCGAGACGGTCAACCTCTCGACCAGCGGCCTGCTGGCGAAGATGGACCTCATGCCCACGCCGGGCGGGTCGGTGGATTTGAAGTTTTCCCTGCCGGGGATGCGGCAGGCGTTCACGGGGACAGGTTTTGTGGTGCGCTTTGCGCCCAACGGTCTGGTGGGGATGCGGTTTGTCAACCTCAGCGGCGGACAACGCCAGCGACTCACTGCCTTCTCCAAGGCTGCGCTCGCAGGGTCGATTGCTTCCGCTCAAGCCTGAAAGTCAGCGGCAGGCCTCTATAAGCTTGAAGGGCGCTTGCAGGTTTGGCCTCCAAGCGCCCGTGGTTGCGGGGGCTGGATTTGAACCAGCGACCTTTGGGTTATGAGCCCAACGTGGTACCAGACTCCACTACCCCGCGGAAGCACTATAACGGATTCGCTGAAATTGCGCAACGCCCCCGCTGAACCTTCCAACGCCGAGGCGGGCGAGGTCACCAAGTGCTGTAAGGCGTGCCTTCGCTGGAGATGCCTTCCGAGCCGGAGTGGACGCCGCTGATGCCGGTGTTCATCTGCTCGGGGGAAATCAGCATATCGGCGTACTCAAGCTGCCAGGTGTCGGGCGTGCCGGTGATGTCGGGCGGGACGGCGTGGATGTAGCCTTCGCCGACCAACTCGTCGAGCGAGCCGGGCGGGCGCTCTTTGTCCACCGTGAACTGCTGAATGCTGGTGCGGAGGATGTAGAGGTTTTCTTTGAGCACGGCTTCGCGGGCGCGGGTGATGGAGTGCTTGTAGCTGGGGATGGCGATGGAGAGCAGGATGGCGATGATGGTGATAACGATCATCAGCTCGATGAGCGTGAAGCCGCGCCCCGAAGTTGCGGGACGGCGCTCAGACGGTGGCGGAGTGCGGAGGAATCTCATCGTCTCTTACCAGTCGGCGTAGCGCGTGCCGTCCAGCGCCGTGCCGGCGCTGCGGGAGTAGACGTCGAAAACATTCTGCCCGCCCCAGGAGCGCGAGTCGCCCGGGTCTTGGACCGAGCGCAGGCCCCAGTCGGCTGAGTTGGTGAAAGGGTCGCGCGGGATGCGGCGCAAGAAGCGTACGCGTCGGTCGGGCTTGCCCGCCAGCGGCACGCCCTCCACCAGCGTCTGCAACTCGGGCGGGTAGCCTTCCGTGTCGGCTTCGATGGCGATCAGGCCTTTGTCGGCGGCGTCTTTGTAGCGATCAATAGCGGTGCGCATCTCACGCAGCGCGCGCCGCAGTTCCACTTCCTTGTCGCGCTTGATTTTCAGCCGCGCCACGGGCAGCGCCATGGTGGCCAGGGTCAAGAGAATGGTGACCGCCACCAGTAACTCGACCAGCGTAAAGCCAGAATCGCCGCGGCGACGGGCCCGAAATGCCATTGTGGAACCCACGACCTTACTATTGAGCGGCCGCCACTACAATTTCGCCCGGCAGGGTCTCAAACGTCAAGGCCTCGCGGCGGGAGTTGCGGGCGGCGATATTTTGTATGGCGAGGTCGCTGCGGCCCTCGGCTTTAGCGGTGAAGGCGAGAGTCAGCAGAATGCCGTTGCCGGTGGCGCCGGGGGAGCCCGGGGCGCGGCTGAGCGAAATGATGGCGCGACCAGCTTCGGAGTCAATGCGCTGCACGATGGCGGGCGGCTGCTCGGTCCCGCCCATCAGGTCGCCGTGATGCACTTCGACCAGTTGGACGACGGCCGGGTCGAAGGCGAGAGCAAGCGGCACGGTGAAAAGGTCCTGGGCGTTTTCCACCACCAGGTCCACGGTGAAGGGGTCGCCGACCTTTACTTGCAGGCTGGCGGGTTGGAAATGCAGGCGCGGGGCGCCGGTGGCCTGCCGGGTTTCGGGTGGAGTCGAGACAGCAGGCGGCGGGGCGGGCGGCTGCTGCGAGGGCGGCTGTGGCGGCGACTGCGAGGGCGGGCCGGCGGGCGCGGCTTCACCCGGGGCTTCCGGCCGCGGCAGCGCCAGCGATTCGTCGGTGCCCACGGCCAGCGGCCGCAGGTTAGTGGCGGTGATTTCCGGCAAGCGCACGATGCGCGGGGTGATGACCAGCAGGATTTCGTTTTCGAGCTTGTCCTTGCTTTCGCTGCTGAAGAAATACCGCAGGAAGGGAATCTGAGCCAGGCCCGGCCAGCCGCTGATAGAAGTTGTTTCGCTGTGCTCGATGATTCCGCCCAGGATGCTGACTTCGCCCTCCTTCAAGCGGATGTCGTGCTCGATGATGCGCTGTCCGAAGATGGGCTGCTCGATACCGCCGATTTTCGCGGTTCCGGTCACCGAGGAAACCTCGACCTTCAGGTGCATGCTGATTTCGCGGCTGGAGTGCACGCGCGGGGTGACGTCGAGGTTCACGCCCACGTCCTGGAATTGAAACTGGGTGTTCACCAGCGGGTTGATGCCCACGCCGCCGATGCCCGGCTGGAAGCTGCCCACGGCGTAGGGGACGCGGTCGCCGATGCGCAGCTTGGCGGTCTGGCCGTCGGTGGCCCGCACCTCGGGGTTCTGCATCACCTGGGTGGCGGAGTCGCTCATCAGAGCCAGGGCGGTGGCGCTGGGCAGCACGATGCTGTAGTCCTTGGTCGAAACCCCTTGCAGGTCGCTCAGGCGCAACTGGCTGGTGTCTTCGGTGGTGGGACTGCGCGGGGTGAAGATGAGCGGGACGCTGGTGGAGGGCAGGATGCCGAGGTCGCGGGCGCGGTCGCGGCGCGCCTGCAAGACGGCGACCTGGATGACCACTTCGGGCTTGGCCTGGTCAATGTCGCGGATGATTTTTTCCGCCACCGCCACTTTGTCGGGGGTGTCGCGGATAATGATGGCGTTGTTGGCGGTGCTGGGGGTGATGCGCTTGATGTCGAGCAGAGTGCGCAGGGTCTGGACGATCTCGTTCAGCTCCGCCGCCTGGACGGTGTTGGCCAGGTAGAAGGTGCGAATAATCTGCTCCTCGTAGGTGCGGCGCTTGGCGGCGTTGTCGGGGACAACCATGATGGTGTTGGAGGTCACCGATTTCCAGAAGGCCTTGGTCATCAGGCTGACGATGTCGAGGGCCTGCTCGAGGGTGGCGCGGTCGAGCTCGACCGTCACGCGGCGGGGCTGGAAGTCGGGGTCGAAGACTACGTTGATGCCGGCG
>JBOGNW010000238.1:0-7692 GCA_050747425.1 Candidatus Acidiferrales bacterium | reverse complement strand
GCGGAAGAGGTCGAAGGCTTCTTCGCGAGCCAGCCGCATCAGAGAAACTCCAGCGGGCGTTGAGCGTCAGTCAAGCCCAGCTCCCGCGCGTAGCGATAAAAACATTCTAGTCCGGCCTGCTGCGGGGCGTCCAGATGGAAGTCAATTGAGGCGCGCAGGTAGCGCTCCAGGTGCCCGCCGGGAACTTGGAGCCGGAGGGCGGCGTCGTGGGCGATTTCTTCCAGGTGGTCGAGCCCTTGGTCGCGGGAGTGGAGAAAATCGCCCACCAGTTGTTGCCGGTCGCGCACGAAGCGAATTTTTTCCGTCCGCACCGCCCAGAAAGCAAACACAAAGGGCAGGTTGGTCAGGCGCCACCACTCCTCGGCCAGGTCGTAGACGTGCAGGTTTTTGACGTCGCGAAGCTCGGTTCCGGGAGCGTGCAGGGTGAATTGCAGCGCGGGGTCGCCGATGAGCAGCGCGGCGTCGGCCTGGCTCAGCATGCGCGCCAGGTCGGGCTCGGCCTCCCGGTATTCGGGCTCGCCGCGCCAGTGGCGCGCGAAGAGGATTTTCAGCAGGGTGGCCGAGGTGCGCGAGCTCGAATCGAGCGCCACGCGCCGGGCGCGCCGCGCCGGACCCCGGCTGAGGAACAGCACGCTTTCCACTTTTCGCTGGCTGGCGATGGCAATCCGGGGAATGAGCTTCAGACCGGGGATGGTCTGGTATTCGATGGCGGGGATGATGCCGATGTCGGCCCGGCCGTGGCGCAAATCATCGGCGCAGCCGGCGGGGGTGGTGTAGCTGAGCTGGTAACGGGTTTTAGCGCGGCCCCGCTCCAAGCCCCAGACCAGCGGGGCCGTGTTCAGGTAGCGCACCACGGAAACGCGCCGCGGCGCCGGGGGCCGCCACGGCCGCCGACCAATCGAGCGTTGATGTTCCTGCCTGCGCCCTTTCATGGCGAAGAACAATATCTCCAGGAATTAGCGGAAAACGCGCAGAAACGCGGCACTCTATCACCTGCCTCGGACGCCTGCAACGAGGGCTCGCCTTGACAATGGGGCGCGCTGCCCGCTAGTTTCACTTGATTTTTGCCAGCGCGTGTGCACTCAATGGCGACGATGGCGCGAGAACTCGAAAGCTACACCTACTGGCTGGCGGTGCTGCTGACGCCGGGCGTGGGGGCGCGCCTGGCCGCCGAGCTGCTGAAGCGCTGCGGTTCCCCCGAGAAAGTTTTTTCCGCTCGACGCACGGAACTCGAGGCTTGCGGCCTGCCGGCGCCCGTGGCGCAGACCATCGTCTCCGGCGCGCCGCTCAAAGCGGCCGAGCAGGAGCTCGAAAAAGTTCGCCAGCTTGGGTGCCGGTTGCTGGCGTGGGATGAACCGGACTACCCGGCGCTGCTGAAAGAAATTTACGACCCGCCGGTGCTTCTCTATCTCAAAGGGGACGCGGCGGCGCTGTCCAGCCACTGCCTGGCGATGGTGGGCGCGCGCAAGCCCACGGTCTACGGCCAGCAAGTCACCGAGCGCCTGGCCGAGGAACTGGCGGGGCGCGGGCTGACCATTGTGAGCGGGCTGGCGCGGGGAATTGATTCCGCCGCGCACGGCGGGGCCTTGAAAGTTCCGGGCGGAAAAACTCTGGCGGTGCTGGGTTGCGGGATTGAGGTTGATTATCCCAAAGAAAACCGCAAGTTGCGCCAGCAAATCGAGGCCAACGGCTGTGTGGTGACCGAGTTTCCGCTGGGAACTTTTCCCGCGCCGCAAAACTTTCCCATCCGCAACCGCATCATAGCTGGGTTGAGCTGGGGCGTGGTGGTGGTCGAAGGCAGCCGCTACTCCGGCTCGCTCATCACCGGGCGGCTGGCGATGGAGTACAACCGCCAGGTTTATGGGGTGCCGGGCAACATCACCAATCCGAAAAGCCACGCGCCCAACACACTCATCAAGCAGGGAGCCAAGCTGGTGGAGAGTTGGGAGGACGTGGTCGAGGAGCTGCCCACGCCAGTGCGGGCGGAAATCCTGGAGCGGCTGGCGGCGAGCGAGCCCGCGGCGGCCGAGCAAAAGAGCCTGCCGCTGACCGCTGACCTGTCTGAAGTCCAGCGGGCGGTTTTCGGCATCTTAAAAGTCGACGAAGCCTTGCACGTGGACCAGGTGACGGAGGGGACCGAGCTCACGTCCTCTGACGTGCTGGCGGCGCTGTTCGAGTTGGAGATGAAGGGACTCATCCGACAACTGCCGGGGAAGTTTTTCCTGCGAGCGCTGCCGGCCACCGTGCGGCCCGGAGCGGCTTAGTGGCGAAATCTCTGGTCATTGTGGAATCGCCCGCCAAGGCCCGCACCATCGGCCGTTACCTGGGCAAGGACTACACGGTCGAACCCTCGCTCGGCCACATCAAGGACCTGCCCAGGAAGCACCTGGGCGTAAACGTAGAGAAGGGCTTCGAGCCCGCCTATTTCGTCATCTCCGGGAAAGCCAAGGTCGTCAGCAAGCTGCGTCGCGCCGCCCAACGCGCCGAAGCCATCTACCTGGCGGCCGACCCCGACCGCGAAGGCGAAGCCATCTGCGCCCACCTCAAAGAAATCCTCACCGATAAAACGCTTTTCGCCGAAGCCGGGCCGACCGACGGTCGCCCGCGAAAGAAAAGGAAACCTGCCAAGAAGAAAGCCTCGGCCCAGGCTTCGCAGAAGAACGGGAAAGTGGTTGCGCTGGACATGCCGCCGCCGGTAAGCATGAAAACCAAATTCCTGCGCGTCACCATGAACGAAATCACCAAGCGCGCGGTGCGAGAAGCGTTTGAGAAGCCAGGACAGATTGACCACAACCTGGTGAACGCCCAGCAGGCGCGGCGCATCCTGGACCGGTTGGTGGGCTACGAGGTAAGCCCGCTGCTGTGGGACAAAGTGAAGCGGGGCCTCTCGGCTGGACGGGTGCAGACCGTGGCTTTGCGCGTGGTGGTGGAGCGCGAGCGAGAAGTCCGCGCCTTCATCGCCGAGGAATACTGGACCATTCACGCCAACCTCTCGGCTGCCGAGCCGCCGGCGTTTGACGCCAAGCTCATGGAGTTCCAGGGGAAGAAGCTGGAGATCGCGAACCAGCAGGAAGCCGACAAACACACGGCAGCTTTGCAGGCGGCAGTTTACCGAGCCGAGTCGGTGCAGCAGAAGGAGCGCCGCCGCTACCCCGTGCCGCCCTTCATCACCAGCACTCTCCAGCAGGAGGCGGCGCGCAAGCTGCGCTTCGGGGTCAAGCGCACCATGATGCTGGCGCAGCGGCTCTACGAGGGCGTGGAGCTGGGCGAAGAAGGCAGCGTCGGCCTCATCACCTACATGCGCACCGACTCGACCCGCGTCGGCCAGGAAGCGCTCGGCGAGGTGCGCGACCTCATCGCCCTGCGTTACGGCCGCGAGTACCTGCCCGACCAGCCGCGCTTTTTCAAATCGAAAAAGGGCGCACAGGACGCCCACGAAGCCGTCCGCCCCACTGCTCCCTCCCGAGCGCCGGAGCAAGTGCGGGCCTTCCTCTCGGAAGACGAGTTTAAGCTCTACCAGCTCGTCTGGCAGCGGTTCGTCGCATCGCAGATGGCCGAAGCCGTCTTCGACCAGACCACCGTGGACATCCAGGCAGGAGAGCGCAGGCTGCGCGCCGTCGGCTCGGTGCCGAAGTTCGATGGCTTCTTGGCCGTCTACGAAGAGGGCAAGGATGAACAGCAGCGGGCCGAGGAGGAAGAAGAGGCAGAAGCGGCGCGCTTGCCCGTGGTGCGGGAGGGCGAGACGCTGACCCTGAACGCACTCAAGCCCGAGCAACACTTCACGCAGCCGCCCCCGCGTTTCACCGAAGCCACGCTCGTGAAAGAGCTGGAGCAGAAGGGCATCGGGCGCCCTTCGACCTACGCCTCCATTCTCTCCACCATCCTGGAGCGCGAGTACGTTCGCAAAGACAAGGGCAAGCTCTCGCCCACCCCGCTGGGGGAAATTGTTTCCGACCTGCTCATCAAGAGCTTTGCCGACATCTTCGACGTCCAGTACACGGCGCGCATGGAAGAAGAGCTGGACGAAGTCGAAGAGGGCAAGCTCGACTGGCGCGCGGCGCTGGAAGAGTTTTACGAAAAGTTTGCCCTCGACCTCGAGCGCGCCAACGAGGAGATGGAGAGCGTCAAAGCCGGCCTGCCCACCCAGGAAACCTGCGACCGCTGCGGCAAGCCCATGCTGCTGCGCATGGGCCGTCATGGGCTGTTCCTGGCCTGCTCGGGCTACCCCGACTGCACCAACACCCGCGAGCCGGAGTTCGAAGTGCACGGCATCGATTCCGACGACACCACCCCGGAGAGCGAAGTCCAGCTCTGTGACAACTGCGGCCGGGAAATGGTCATCAAGCGCGGCCGCTTCGGGACTTTTTATGCGTGCTCGGGCTACCCCGATTGCAAAACCACCAAGCCGCTGACGGCGCGAGGCCGCGGCGCCGAACCCGTGCCGCTCAACGAGAACTGCCCCGAGTGCGGCGGGCAGTTGGTGGAAAAACACGGCCGCTACGGAATGTTCATCGCCTGCTCGAATTTTCCCGAGTGCCGCTACACGCGCCAGAAGACCCTGGGCATCAAGTGCCCGGAATGTCAGCAGGGCGAGCTGGTCGAGCGGCGCACGCGCCGCGGCCGGCGCCTTTTCTACGGCTGTTCGCGCTATCCCGAATGCCGGTTCACGGTCGGCTACAAACCCTTGGCCGAGCCCTGCCCGCAGTGCCAGGCGCCGCTGACCTTCGAGAAACACCTGCAGGATGGCACGGTGCGCTTCTGCCGCAAGGACGGCTGCGGTTTCCAGGTGACGGTCGCCGCTCCCGAGAAACTCGTCGAAGCTGCGCCCTCCTAGGCGGCGAGGAACGGCCGGCCATGTCCTCGACCCTCTGGCTGTGGGTCGTTTTCAATCTCTTCGTCTTGGGCGCCTTGGCTCTCGACCTGGGAGTCTTCCACCGCCAAGCCCACGTCGTCTCCAAAAAGGAAGCCGCCTTGTGGATGGCAGTTTGGGTCAGCCTGGCGGTGCTATTCACCCTGGGAGTCTGGCGCTGGCAAGGCGGCCATAAAGCTCTCGAGTTCCTGACCGGATACCTGATTGAGCAGTCGCTGAGCCTCGACAATATTTTCGTCTTTTTGCTGATCTTTTCTTACTTTCGAGTTCCGCCCCGCTACCAGCATCGCGTCCTGTTCTGGGGCATTCTGGGTGCGGTCATTATGCGCGGCGCCATGATCGGCCTGGGCGTGGCCTTACTGGCCACCTTCCATTGGATCACTTACCTGTTCGGCGGTTTTCTGGTTATTACCGGCATCCGCTTCGCCCGCCACGAGGAGTTGTCTGTTCATCCGGAAGCCAACCCGGTCCTGCGCGGCCTGCGGCGGCTGTGGCCGGTGACCAAGGATTTTCACCAAGAGCACTTTTTCATTCGGGAGGAGGGGCGCTGGTTCGCCACGCCGTTGCTGGTGGTGCTGGTTATGATTGAATCGACCGACCTGGTGTTCGCCGTGGATTCTATTCCCGCCGTGTTCGCCATTACCCGCGACCCCTTTATCGTCTACACCTCAAATATTTTCGCCATTCTCGGCCTGCGGGCGCTGTACTTCTTGCTGGCCGGCTTGATGCCGATGTTTCGTTACCTGGGGGCCGGGCTGGGATTTGTCCTTAGTTTCGTCGGGGTCAAGATGCTCATCGCTCAGTGGGTCAAGATTCCCATCCTGATTTCTTTGGGTGTAATCCTCGCTGGGCTAGTGGTTGCTATCGCCGCGTCGCTGTGGGCGGCGCGACGCGAGCGCGCGGCGGCGCCAAGAACTCCGTAAACCGCGACTCCCGCGGGCCTGCTCCCTCTAGTCGCCTTCTACGGCAAAGCACTGGCTGAAGCGGCTGGTTAGATTCACCGTCGCGATGAGCAGGGCCAGCTCCACCAAATGCGCTTCACCGAACCACCTGCGCAGCGCTTGAATGTCCTCGTCTGTGATGCTGGCCGGCGCCCGGGTCAGATTTTCCGCCAGGCGAACCACGGCTCGTTCGCGCTCGTCAAAAACGCCCGAGGCCGGCCAATCGTCCCGCTGCACGGCGGCCTGCTGCTGTTCACTCAGGCCGGTCCGCTCCCCCGCGGCGCCGTGATGGGTTATCGAATACGGGCCGCCGTTGAGAGCCGCCGCGCGCGCACCCGCCAGCTCCTTGATTTTCCCCTCCACCGCGCCACCGGTCCAGAGCTCCCGGTGGAAATTGGCAAAGGTCAGCAGCAGTTCCGGGCGGTGCGCCATGGTTTGGAAGAGGTGGGGCACCGCGCCGAACTGTTTCTCGGCGGCGTCGTAGAGGTTGCGCAGGACGACGGCAGCGCGTTCTTTGGGGATGGGTCGAATCCGGGCCATAGGTTCCTCGCTTAGTAGCGTCGGGGAGGCGCGGTGTAGAGCGCCGCCGCGGCGACGCCGCAAATCAAAACCTGCAAGTAACCGAAGACAATCCACTTCAGGCACAACAACCACGGCACGGGATAAATCACCCACTCGGTGACCGCGAAAGGCGCGAGCAACGTGCCGGCAATCAACCCGAAGCGCAGACCCTGGCCGAGCCAGCTTTTTTCCGCTTCGTAGCCTTGGACGTAGATGTAGCAGAAGGCCAGGGCAAAAACCAGGTTGGCGAGATAGAGCAGGGGGGCGCGCTGGCCGAACTCGCTGAGCGGACGCGTCACCGAGCCGATCATCGGCTCGTAGTCGGCTTTGAGGATGATTTCGTGGATGACAATGGCCAGGCCGGAGTACAGCACGTAGACCGCCAGCGTCGCCAGCAGGTATTTCTTCAGGTTCATGGGCGCGCTCCTTGGGCGAAGAATCCGAGCGAGCTATCGGGGGACTCCGAACGTCGGGTATAATTCTAGCGGAAGCGGATGAAAGAGGCGATTGAGAAGTATCTGGGCTACCTGCGCGACGAGCGCAACGCCTCGGGGCACACCCTGCGCAACTACCGCAGCGACCTCGGACAGTTTCGCGACTACCTGGCGGTTCCTGACCGGCGCGGCCGCGTCCCCGAGCCGCGCCTCGCCGAGGCGGATCATCTCGTCATCCGCGAGTACCTGGGCCACCTTTACAGCCACAACCGGCAGAAGACTTCGGTGGCACGCAAGCTGGCCTCGCTGCGCTCGTTCTTCAAGTTCTGCGTGCGGGAAGGCTGGCTGGAGGAGAACCCGGCGCGACTGGTGCGCACGCCGCGGCTGCCGCAGCGGCTGCCCAGCGTACCCACGGCCGAGCAAGTCAACCGCTTTCTCGACGCTTGCGCCGAATTCTCTCCCACTCCCGCCGGGCGCAAGGGATCGGCGGCCGCCGCGCACGACGAGCGCGCTCGGCGGCTCATCCGCCGCGACCGCGCCCTGCTTGAATTCCTTTACGCTTCTGGCCTGCGCGCCGGCGAGCTGGTGGGGCTGAACCTGCGCGACATTGACCGCAAAGAGCAGATGCTGCGTGTACGCGGCAAGGGCCGCAAGGAGCGACTGGTCCCGTTCGGCTCCAAGGCCGCGGCCGCGCTCGACCGTTACCGGGAGGTGCGCGACGCCTTGCTGCCCGCCGGGAAAGCCGGCGAGGCCGGTGAAGCCGTTTTCCTGGGACAGCGGGGCGAGCGGCTCTCGACCCGCGCCCTGGGCCGCATTGTCAAGAAATACAGCAAGCTCTTCGACCCCAATTGGGACCTGCACCCGCACATGCTGCGGCACGCTTTTG
>JBOGNW010000237.1:0-6367 GCA_050747425.1 Candidatus Acidiferrales bacterium | reverse complement strand
AGCCAACCCCGCTTTCGAATGAGCCCTTGCACTTGAGCCGAGGAGACTGCTGCGCTCTCTGCGGGCGCGGCGTCGCCGGGGGCCACCTGCCCGACCTCTTCCACAGGGGCGATGAAGCGGTAGCCGCGGCTGTGGACGGTTTCGATGTAGCGCGGGGTTTCCGCATCGTCGGCCAGCGCCACCCGGATTTGCTTGATGCAGAAGTTCAACCCCTTCTCGAAATCCACGAAAGTGTCCGCCCCCCAGATTTCCTGCTGGATTTCTTCGCGGGTGACCAGGCGACCGGGGCGGCGGGCGAGCAGGGCGAGCACTTTGGAGGGCTGGGGCTGGAGCTTGACCGGCAGCCCCTCTCGGTTCAGTTCTCCGCTGCTGGTGTCCAGCTCGAAAACCCCAAAGCGCAACCGTGAGGACATTGACGGACTGGTGCTCAAAATGCCCCTCGAACTAGCCCGTATTCTACCCTTCCTGCTGGATCCGTTGCACGACTTTCCAGCACGAGGCAGTTCTTCTGACCGCAATCACGACAAGTCTAATTTGGCCAATCAGTTAGCCCCTCATAAAAAACTCACAAGAATCTAGGGCTCTGCCTGTTGCTCCCTGACAGCGGTGCCGCTTAGGCTGCACGAAAGAGGCGATTCGTGTACGAGGTAAAGGAGATAAAAATGAAAAAGAAGATCTTGTCGGCCGGGATTCCCTTCTTAGTGGTACTGGCGCTCTGCTGCGCTCAGTTTGCGCCTTCCGCTCAGGCTGGGACTTTCCGTGTCACCCTGTCAAAGGGCACCCCGCAAGTAGACACAACAGGCATAGTCTCTGGTGCCGGTCAGTGGATCTTTACCGTTGCGGTAACAGGCAAGGTTAGTTATCTGGTGCTGAACATCAAGAATAACGCGGGTGCAGGAGATGTCTGTTGGCACTCGTCGACGCGGCAACCCAAGGGTACGTTCACCGTCGTCTCGTCGCCGGTCCCGGCAGCCGATTTCCAAACATGCGGCAACCGGTTTGCGGACCCTGATCTGGGGCTCAATTTGCAGTCGTACATTCAGACGGGGGACCGAAACGCCGTTGTCACCATCGACGTAACCTACCCCGACCCCACGCCGTAGGTGGCGCTGAAAAAACAGGACGTGGCCGCGCCCTGAGCCGGGCGGTCCTCTCCCCTTCGAATAATGAAGGGGAGAAGACTGTTTAGATTCGAAGGCGCCGTTTCAGCGACTTAATGCCGCAGGACGAAGTGGGCGCGGCGGTTCATCCGGCGGCACTCCTCGCGGCGCGAGTTGGGGACGGATTATAGCGCCAATCGGCCGGAGTGGATTCCCGCCCGCCGGCCCTTCGACTTGGCTCAGGACAAGGCAGGCCTGCCACCCACCCATAGGAGGGACAGAGACTTTGGGGGAGAGGCCAGCAAGGAGACAGGCAAGAATGCCTGTTCTACTGGCCGAAGGGGGGCGGAAGGCCTTGCCGTACGCAAACAGGAAAAGCAGATCCCTCACCGCCAAGGCACGCGAGGGTTCGGGATGACAGCGCGGGAGGGGGGGCCCTTCGGCAGGCTCCCTTCGACTTCGCTCCCTTCGACTTGGCTCAGGGTCTCCGCTTCGCTCCGACAGGGTCTTCGCTTCGCTGCGACACTTCGGCTACGCTCAGTATCTACGCTACGCTCCGACAGGGCAGGCGGGATGACAGGAGACCTCAGGGGCTAAAGCCCACAAGTTTGCTCACGGCTTGATGTCAGGCCTAAAGGCCTGACCCGCCTTGCAGAAAAAGCGGGAGGGGGCTAGCCCTTCCCTACACAGACTTGCTTGTTGGCAGTTTATTGGCGCAGGACGAAGTGAGCGCGGCGCGGTACTTCCTCGAGTTCTGGCGGGGGCTCGATGACCGGGTCAAGCAGCGGCGGCGCGCCCAATTGCTTGTCGTTCCTACCGCTCCCGAGAAACAGGACGTGGCCGCGCCCTGAGCGCCCTCTTTCCGCTACCTGGGCTTTTTCTGGTACTCCGTGAGGAGGCTAATGATTTCAGCATTACCTTTTTGTCGTGCGATTTGGAGCGCCGTATCCCCCCACTTCCTGGCATTTACGTCAGCGCCCCCTTCCAGCAGGGCTCTCACCACTTCGATGTGGCCGTTTTCGACAGCGGCTACCAGGGGCTGCTGGCCCCACCGCACCCCTTCCTCTCCGCCGTTGGGATCGGCGCCCTTCTGCAAAAGGATTTTTACGACCTCGAGGTGGCCGTTCTCGGCGGCGTGGCAAAGCGCCGTCGTGTGTTCGCCAAATCCCCTGGTGCCGTCTACGGGGACTCCCGAGTCCAGCAAAGCTTGAACGACACCGGACCGCCCTTCTGCTGCGGCGGCAATCAAGACCCGACTGTGAATTTGAACACCGGCTTCGACCAGAAACTTCAACATCTCGACATTACCGGTCTTGGCCGCGGCCTCTGCCACGCTCTCCCCGCGTCGGTTGGCTGTTCTTACGTCTCCCCATTCCATCGAGAGCAGTTCTTTGCAGCGGGCGACATCACCCTTATCAATGGCGTCGAAGAGGTTGGCGTGCCACTGGTCACAATCGGTGTCGGCCGGTTCCACCTTGAACGAGCGGTCTTCGCTCCAGGCCTTCCACACGCCGCCGACCATGGGGCGCACCTTCCACATCCAGCCCTCCGTGTGGATGGTATAGCTCTTGTTGGTGGAGGTGTAGGAAGTGGATCGAATGTTGCTCTGGTCAACGACAGGATTCCCGGCAAATTCGTGCTTCACATAGAGGTGATACCGCTGGGCTCCGGGCACCGGCGCCCACCGGAATTCCCTCGTCAAAGGCTCCTTGAAATTGGAGCAGCCGTTGTCCATCAAGTCTCCCTCGGCGGGGGAAATGAGTTTCACGGGTCCGCGCGCGACAGGCTTGGTGGCCGCGCCCAATTTGGCCAGCGTCGCCTCGTCCGGGGGTTTGTCACCCTTCCAGGCGGTCCAGGTCGCACGCGAGCTACCGCCACAACTCGGCATTCCCGGCGGGCCGGGGACGGGGTGCAACTCCATTCCCACCGTTCCCTGGGCAATGGTGGCGGTGGCGAACTTCCCGTTCACATGCAGGGAAACGCCGCCCGGGCCGCCGTGCGTGCTGAAGGAGAATACATCGCCCGTAAGAGGGAGGTTTATGGTCGCCGTAGTCGTTGAGGTAGAGGAGCAGCCTGCGCCCGCGAAACGGCCTCCCGCCTCGAAGGTGGTGATGCGCCCCTTCTCGACGACAAACTGAAGCGTTTGACCCTGACTCGTCTTGCCGTTCCACGTGCCGTCAAACGGTCTGTGCTGCGCCGCTGGGGCTTTCTTTGCCGGCGGCTGCGAGGGTTGCCCGGCGGGGGTCTTGGGCGGCGACTGCGCCACGACCGGCTGCATCTCCGCCGCGAATGAAACGGCAACGGAGAAAAAGATGACCGACACGAAAAAAACGAAGCGTTTCATGACCCCCTCCGCATCCAACTTCCCCACTGAGAGCCATGAGCCGGCGGCCCGTTCGGGGATGGGATATAAGCTAGCACTTTTCGCCGATGGATGTGTAGGTAGCCTTGCCCTAATCCGTGGGAAATGCAGATCCCTCTCCCGTCGGGAGCGGGATGGGGATGACAGAGGGAACCTGACGGTTTATTGGCGGAGGACGAAGTGGGCGCGGCGGTTCATGCGGCGGCATTCCTCGCGGCGCGATTCGGTGCAGAAGGGCCGCGTCTTGCCGAGACTGGCGGTGTCGAGCTGCGCGGCGTTGGCTCCCATCGATACTAAGTGATCTTTGGTCATCTGCGCCCGGCGAACGCCCAGCGCCATGTTGTATTCCGCGGTGCCGAATTCGTCGCAGTGTCCCTCGATGAGAACGCGGGCGGTGGGGTTGGCTTGCAGGAAGGCGGCGGCGCGCTTCAGGATGGCCAGAGCTTCAGCAGTAATATCCGCTTTATCGAAGTCGAAAAAGATGTCCTGCACATTCTGGTTGAACATGTCTTGCAGCGAGGGGCCGGCGGGAGCCGGGGCCGGTGCCGGGGCCGGAGGGGGCGGCTGCACTACAGTCAGCGTGGCGGTGGCCTGCGCCTCTCCGCCTGCACCGCGCACCATCAGCGTGTAGGTAGTCGTCTGCGTGGGACTAACGTTAACACTGCCGGTGCGGCTGGTTACCGGGCCGACTCCCGGGGTGATTTCGCGTGTTTGAGCCAGGCGCGTCCCCCAGCTCAGGGTGGCGGTGGCGCCGCGCATGATGGTGGCGGGGACGACGGTCAGCGCGGCCAGCGGGGCGGCGGGCGGCTCCAGTTCAACAAAATCTCCGGCATGAATCTCAATCAGGCTTTCGGTAATGATGGCGGTGGATGCATTCTCGCCCACATGGACCACGAGCGCCTCTCCCAGCACCTCGCGCGGCAGGTCCTGGCGCAGAGGGGGAATGTCAGCGCCCTCTGGAATACCCCGGTAGCGCTCCCAGTGGCCCAGGCGCATGCCATAACTGCCTTTGAAATTGGTGCCGGTGCCGGCGCGGTAGGCGCGGAGGTAGTCGCCGACCTTGACCCCCTGGCTGGAACCGAGGGCGGCGTAGAGCACATCCCCTTGTCCCATGGCATAGGCAAAATCCTTTCCGGGCAAAATGACGCCGCTGGCCAGGCCGCTGGGGGGCGCAAAGCGGTCAAAGGTACTAGAAGGCTTGTATTCGGGAGCCGGGCGCTCCTGCATGGGGACCAAGTAATCGCCCTCTCCCACGCCGTCGCAGGCATGGGTGACCAGTGCGGTCGAGGTGGTCCCGTAAACGTATTTCACTTCCAACTGCCCGACGTCTTGGTAGTACTGGCCGATGTATTCCTTCTCGTACCAGGGCGACTTGAACTCCTTGGTCATGTGGTGCTCTTTGGTGAAGGCATCCACCTCGGGGGAGGAGTTGTTGTCCACGGGGCGCACGATCATGTAGCGCTGGCCCACGCCCACCCCGCCGTCGCTTCCCTTGCTCAGATACACATAATCGTTGTCCGAATACATGACCCGCCCGATGGCATCCACGCCGCCAATGACGCGCAGGTCGGAGCCGATGCGGGAGCTCAGGAAGCCGGAGCAGTAGACGTCCTTGGGATTGGCCTGCTCGGGGGCGCGGTAGCCCTGGGCGAGCCCGGGAAGGGCGGCCGCCGCCACCAGCAGTAGACTTACGAGCACCATCGTTGCCAGCCTTTTCATACCCAGTTGTCCTCGGTTAAGAAAATATAGTCCGACAGCGCTGTCTGCCTGCCGAAACTAGCAAAGCCCGAGCCGCATTGTCAAGCCAAAACACGCGGAAACCTCCGCAGGTTTTTGTTTTTTGGCCTGTTTTCTCGGCTGTGGGCCCGCTGGGGGGCGCCGGCCCCGCCGCCGGCGGGCTGGCTTTACAGCCCGGCAGGCGTGTGTTAGAAACGCCTTTTTCGACAGCGAGGCAATCGCTCCGTGTCCAGCGCTTTTCCCGATTCTGTTGCTCTGGTCATCGCCGAGCCCACGCCGGTGCGGTTTGCGCAAGCCCTGGCGCGAGCGGCCCGACAGGCGCGTGTGGTCGAGCTGCGCCTGGACGCGCTGGGAAGCGTCACCGCTATCGTGCGTTTGCTGGAGCAGGTGGCGCGGCGCTACCGGAGCCGCCGGTCGCCGCTCACCCTCATCGCTACTTGCCGTTCTCGCTCCCAGGGCGGGGGTTTTCTCGAAAGTCCTTCCGCCCAAGTGGCGATGCTCGAGCTCGCCGCCCGCGCTGGCTGCCAGTGGGTGGACTTCGACGCCCCCACACTCGAGGCCTTTCCGCTGGCCCTGCGAAAAGTCTTGCTCCCGCACGCCCGCCGGATTGTTTCGTATCACGACTTCGAGCGCACACGCAGCGCCGCCGGTCTCGAAAAGCTTTACCAGCGCTTGGCCGGGCTAGGCGGGCAGGTGGTGAAAATCGCGGTTATGGCGCGTTTCATGCTTGATAACGTCAACATACTCGCACTTACTCGCCGCCATCGGCGCCGCTTGATTGCCGTCAGCATGGGCATGGCCGGTATTCCGGCCCGCGTGCTGGCTTTGCGGGCGGGCAGCGCGCTGGCTTACGCCGCCCCCGACCACGGACACCCAAGCGCCCCCGGGCAACTCCGCTGGAGCGAGATGCGTGGCCTCTACCGCGCCCCGAGCCTCGCGGCGCGCAGCCGCGTCTACGGCGTCATCGGCCAGCCCATCGCCCATTCGCTTTCGCCGGCGATGCACAACGCGGCTTTCGTCGCCGCCGGGCTTGACGCCGTCTATCTGCCCTTTGAAGTGACTCGCTTGGGCGACTTCCTTGCCTGCCTCGGCGGGCTGGGGGTCTCTGGCTTCAGTGTCACTCATCCTCACAAAGAAGCCATTCTGCGCCACCTCGATGGCATCGATC
>JBOGNW010000236.1:0-4181 GCA_050747425.1 Candidatus Acidiferrales bacterium | reverse complement strand
CCCGAGCGCCACTTTCGTTTCGGGAGTTTGCTGCAACGCCAGGGGAAGGCCGACGACGCCCAACAAGCCTACACCACAGCGCTCGAGGCTTTCCGCAAGAGTGGGAATACGGCGGGCATCTTCGACGTTCTCGACCGCCTGGCGGGCCTCGAGCCGGACAATGTCGAGCGCCAGATTGAGTTGGGTGAGCAAGGCACACGCATGGGCAAAACCGACCTGGCCGCCAAGGCCTTCCTGCGCGCCGGCCAGTTGCTGCGGGCGGACAATCTCGACCGCGCCATCGAATTCTTGGAGCGAGCCTTCGAGCTGGCCCCCGAGCGCAGCACCGCCTTAAGCCTGGCGCAGACACGCCTGGACAAGGGCAAAGCCCACGAAGCCGCCGATTTGCTCCTCAACTATTACGCGGAGGGGGAACAAGACCCGGCGGTGCTGGAAACGCTGGCCGCGGCCTTGATGGCCGATAAGCGCCTGCCGCAGGCGCAGGAAGTGCTGGAAGCCTTCTACAACCTCAAGCCGGACAGCTATGACAAACTGTTCGACCTCGCGGACCTCTACTGTAAGACCGGGACCGCCGAGAGAGGCGTCGAAGTCCTCCGCCGGGTCAAGGAGAAGCTGTTCGCCGCCGAGCGCCAGCGGCACTTCCTGACACGTCTCGAGGATGTCTTCAAAGCCAATTCGAGTGTCATTCCCCTGGCTGAATTTTCTGCCGCCCTCTTCAACGAGCTCAATCAGGATGCTCGCTACGGCATGGTGCTCGCCAGCCTGTTCGACCTCTACGCTCAGGCGGAGGACCACAAGGGCGCGGCCGATACCCTCGAGCGCCTGATTGACATCGACCCCTACGACTTCAATCACCAGAAGCGCATTGAAAAGTTGCGGGGCAAAGTTGACAACGCCCGCTACCGCAGCATCGCCTCCCGCATCACCAGCGCCGCCACCGTTCCCGGCCAGGCCCCCGCCTCGGCTTCGGGGGAAGAACAGGTGTCCGATATTTCCACGCTTGACCCCGGCCGACGCCAGGCGCTCCTGGAAGACATGATCGTCCAGGTAGAGATCTTTCTCCAGTACGCGCTGCGCGCCAAGGCTGTCGAGAAGCTGGAACAGGTCTACAAGTTGTTCCCGGGCGAGGAGGGGCGCAACGAGCGCCTCCACCGCCTCTACGATCTGGCTCAGTACTCCCCACCCGGGCTCAAGGGACCGCCCCCGCCCGGCGGCGCGCCTTACGGCGGGGCTCCCGCGCACGCCGCTGCTCCTCCTCCGCCTCCTCCACCGCCGGCGGCGTCGCCCATGGAGTCGGTCAGCGACCTGGCGAAGATTTCTGAAATCACCCATGCGCTCTACCGCCAGACCACGCCCAAGACGGTTCTTCACACCGCGGTCAGCGAACTGGGGAAGCACCTGCGCACCAGCCGCTGCCTGGGCATTCTGGGCAAAATCGGCAAGCCACCTTCAACGGCGGTGGAGTTCTGCTCGCCGGGCGTGCCGCAATCTCCCGGGACGGCGGTGATGAAGCTGCTGGGAGTGCTCGGCCAGGCCAACCCCGATCCGGAGACCGGTGTGGTGCTGGACATCAGCCTTTCCCCCGAGTTGGCGCAGGTGGGCGCGCAGGCGGTGCTGGCCATGCCGCTGATGAGCAAAGAGACTCACGAAGACGAAGGGCTGATCGCGCTCTCCCAGTCCGACCGTCCCCGGCAGTGGAAACCCAACGAGGTCTACCTGCTCAAAGCGGTTGCCGACCAGGTGGTCACCGCCATCAGCAACATCAAGCTGCGCACCCTGATGAAACGCTTGTCGGTCAGCGACGACGCCAGCGGCCTGCTGCCGCGTTCGAGCTATCTGGATGTTCTGGTCAACGAAGCCAAGCGCGCCAAGTCCCAGGGCACGCCCTTGGTAGTGGCCCTGCTGGAGCTGGACAAGGGGACGCATCTGGTGCGGCAGTTGGGCGACGCCTCCTTCAGTACCTTTATGCAGCAGGTCGGCGAAGCGGTGCTGGCCAATGTGCGCCAGACCGACATCACCGTGCGCTACACTTCCACCAGCGTAGCCGTCGTGCTGGGCGATACCACCATCGACAAAGCCCGCCCGGTGGTGGACAAGCTCCGCGCCAAGCTCGGCGCCCTCACCCTGCCCGGCGGAAAAGTTTCGGTGAGCTTCAGCGCCGGCCTCAGCGAAGCGGCCGTGCGCCCCGACTACGACCCCGCGGACATCGTCACCGACGTCATCAACCGCGCCGAGTTCTCTCTCGAAGAAGCCCGCCTGAAGGGCAATACGGTGGCGGTGCGCTAATCGCGAGCGGCTAACGGGCCTGCTCCGCGCCGCAGCTTTCAAAGCGCAGCGAAGACCCCGCGTGGTTGTCGGCACGCCGCAGCCGGAGATTCTGAGGAGGCGAATCGCGATGGAGATTCAGAAAGTCGGTGTGGTGGGCTGCGGGCTGATGGGCTCCGGCATCGCCCAGGTCATCGCCCAGGCGGGCTTCTCGGTTACAGTGCGCGAAGTCTCCGACGAGCTGCTCGACAATGGATTCCAGGGCATCGAGCGCAGCTTGCAAAAATTCGTCGACAAGAACCAGCTCAGCGAAGTCGAAAAGAAAGCCACCCTGAGCCGCCTCCGGCGCACTACCAGCGTCGCCGACCTCAAGGACTCCGACCTGGTCATCGAAGCCATCACTGAAAACCCCAAGCTCAAGAAAGAGCTCTTCGCCGAGCTCGACCGCCTCTGCCCCAAGCACACCATCTTGGCCAGCAACACCTCTTCGATTTCCATCACCGAGATGGCCGCCGCCACCAAGCGCCCGGGGCGCTTTATCGGCTTGCACTTTATGAATCCCGTACCCTTGATGAAGTTGGTCGAAGTTATCCGCACCATTCAAACCGCCGACGAAGTGTTTGAGACCGGCGTGGCTTTCGCCGAGAAGCTGGGCAAGGTGCCGGTGCGCACCTGGGACCGCGTTGGCTTCATCGTCAACCGCTTACTCATTCCCTACCTGCTCGATTGCATCCACGCCCTCGAGCAGGGCTTCGGCTCCATTCCCGACATCGACAAATCCATCCACCTCGGCCTCAACCATCCCATGGGGCCGTTCACGCTGCTCGATTTCGTCGGGCTCGACACTACACTCTACATCGCCGAAATTATGTTCGAGGAGTACCGCGAGCCGCGCTTTGCTCCGCCGCCGCTCTTGAAGCGCCTGGTCGCCGCCGGCTGGTACGGGCGCAAAAGCGGCCGCGGCTTCTACGATTATTCTGATCCCAAGAATCCCAAACCCATGAACCTCCAGCTCTCGTAATGGGAACGCAGAGTCAATTTCATCCCGACCGTAGTCGCGCGCAGCGGGGCGCGGGCGAAGGCTCTGCTGTTAGGGGTGATGGTGGACAGCTGGTGGGGTCATGAGTTGGTGGAGACGTTACATCGTAAGTGTCTTCAACCCTAGGGTGCTTGCACAGGAGATCATCAAGAAACAGGAGGAGATCTACGAGAGCCAGCGCCGCCACTTCCCCGGCCAAGAAGAGCACATATATTTAGCTCAGGTGTGGCTGTCTCGCGGAGCAGCCTATCGACACCGACTAGACCCCAATGACCCAGACGTGCAAACACGAGCGTTCATAGAAACTCATGCCTTCGCCTGTCTGGACCCGCCAGATTCAATCCGTGCACTTGGCCTCTACATCGTATGGAAGGAACACCGCGACATCATCAAGCACTACGTAGAGTTCCAAGAGGAATTCAACAGAATAATGCAACCGGTTCACCAAGCAGAGGAAGACGGTACAATTGATAAGCTCTATTCCAGACGAAACCCAAAGCTGGCCAGCAAGGCCGGGGTGGGTTAGTACGCCCGGCGGGGCAGGGCTTCAGCCCTGCCATCAAGCCGCAGACAAGCCTGGGGCTTTAGCCCCTGAGGACAAATAGAATGCCTTACGAAAACCTGCTCGTTGAAAAGCGCGACGCCGTCGCCCTTATCACCTTCAACCGCCCCAAGGTTCTGAACGCCCTCAACCGGCGCACGCTCGAAGAGCTCGACGCTTGCGTCCAGGAAGTCATCGCCGACCCCGAGCTGCGCGTCGCCATCCTCACCGGCGCCGGCGAGAAGGCCTTCATCGCCGGGGCCGACATCAACGAGCTGGCCGTGCTGACGCCCGTCGCCGGGCGCGACTATGGGCTTTTCGGCCAGTCGGTGCTCA
>JBOGNW010000235.1:0-8228 GCA_050747425.1 Candidatus Acidiferrales bacterium | reverse complement strand
GCCCCACGACGTCCAGAGCACCGCGGCGCCGATGGCAAAGCTGATCACCGGGTCGAGTGCGAACCAGCCCGTGCGCGCCATCAGAAACGCCCCCGCCAGAATGGCCAGGTTGGAGGCGGCGTCACCGGCGTTGTGAATGAGAACGGTGCGCAGGTTCACATCGCCCCGCCCCCGCCACACACTCGCCGCGATGCCCCCGTTGACCCCGATGCCAGCCAGCGACACCCACAGCATCAGGGACGTGTTCACCGCGACGGGCTGGAGAAACCGATGGTAGGCGGCAAAAACAATGTAGGCGGCCACGCAAACTAGGATTACAGCGTTAACAAACGCCGCCAGAACGCCGCTGCGCTGGTAGCCGTAGGTGCGTCGGTGGTCGGCGGGCCGCTGTTGGGCGTAGAGAGCGATGAGTGAAAGGCCCATCGAGGGCAGGTCGCTCAGGTTGTGGACCGCGTCAGAGATCAGCGCCAGCGAATTCGCCCAATAGCCGGCGACAAATTCCACCAGCACAAAGCTCAGATTCACCCACAGAGACGCGCCCAGCGCCCGCTTCATTCCCGGAATTGCGTGCACGTGCATTTCGAGCGAGAGTGTAGCCAAGCCGGCGGCGCCGCGCAAACCGGCGGGGGAGAAGGGGCCGTTCGGCTCTCAGGCCAGCCGGGATTCAGTCCCGCGATACTAGGGGACGTGCGTGGGTTCTTCGGAGCGGTGACCGGGAGCCAGCGAGCCGCTGCCGCCCGCTTTGCCGGCCACCTGCAAACGAATCAGGGCGCGCTCCAGAGCGACCTGGGCGCGGGCGAAGTCCAGATCCGTGTCGGTGATACGCTGCAAGCGTTCTTCGGCGCGCTGGCGAGCCTCGCGGGCGCGCTCGACGTCGATCTCCTCCCCACGCTCCGCCGTCTCCGCCAGCACAATCACGCGGTCGGGCAGCACTTCCGCAAAACCCCAGAAGACGGCCAGGTAAGTCCAATGGTTGCCCTGTCGATAACCTAGCTCTCCCATCTGCAACTCGCTCAGCAGCGGCGCATGCCCGGGAAGAATGCCCAGATATCCGTCCCGGCCCGGCACCTGGATTTCGTGGACTTCTTCGCGCACCATCTGCCGCTCCGGCGTGACCACTTCCAGATGCAGAAATTCCGGTAGCAAAGGGATTCTCCCTCTCGCTTCTGTCTCAGACAGCGGCCCGCATCTTTTCGGCGTTTTCTAGAACTTCCTCGATAGGCCCCATCATGTAGAAGGCTTGCTCAGGGATGTCGTCGAACTCGCCGTCCACCAGCCGCTTGAAGCCCTTGATGGTCTCTTCCACCTTGACGTAGCGGCCTTGCAGCCCGGTGAACTGCTCGGCCACGAAGAACGGCTGGCTCATAAACTTCTGAATCTTGCGCGCCCGCGCCACGATGAGTTTGTCATCTTCGCTCAGCTCCTCGATACCCAGGATGGCGATAATGTCCTGCAGGTCCTTGTAGCGCTGCAAAATGGACTTCACGGACCGCGCCACGCTGTAGTGCTCCTCGCCCACCACGCGTGGGTCGAGAATGCGCGAGTAGGAGGCCAGCGGGTCGACCGCCGGATAAAGCCCCAGTTCGGCGACCTGGCGCGAGAGCACCAGGGTGGCGTCGAGATGCGAGAAGGTGGTCGCTGGCGCCGGGTCGGTCAAGTCGTCGGCGGGAACGTAAATGGCTTGCACGGAAGTGATGGAGCCCTTCTTGGTCGAGGTGATGCGCTCCTGAAGCTCGCCCAGCTCGGTGGAAAGATTGGGCTGATAGCCGACCGCCGACGGCATGCGCCCCAGCAGCGCCGACACCTCCGAGCCCGCCTGCACGAAGCGGAAAATGTTGTCGATGAAGAGCAGCACGTCCAGGCCCTTCTCGTCGCGAAAGTATTCGGCCACCGTCAGCCCGGTCAGGCCCACCCGCAAACGGGCCCCGGGCGGCTCGGTCATCTGCCCGTAGACCAGCGCCGCGCGCGACTTCTCCGTATCGCCGGGGGTGATGACGCCCGACTCTTTCATCTCCAGCCAGAGGTCGTTGCCTTCGCGGGTGCGCTCGCCCACTCCCGCGAACACGGAGACACCGCCGTGCTTCATGGCCACGTTGTGAATCAACTCCATGATGACCACCGTCTTGCCCACGCCGGCGCCGCCGAACATCCCCACTTTGCCGCCGCGCAAAAAGGGTTGCAGCAGGTCAATCACCTTGACGCCAGTTTCGAACATCTCCTGCGTGGTGGACTGGTCTTCAAGCGGCGGCGCGGGGCGGTGGATGGGGTAGCGAACCTCGGATTCGATGGGCCCGAGCTTGTCCACCGGCTCGCCCAGCACGTTCATCACCCGGCCCAGGGTGGCCTGGCCCACCGGCACGCTGATGGGCCCGCCGGTGTCGTAGGCCTTCATGCCACGCACCACGCCGTCAGTGGGCTTCATGGCCACGCAGCGCACCCGCCCCTCGCCCAGGTGCTGCTGCGCTTCGGCGATGATGTCAATCTCGCTCGGGACGTCGAAGCCTTCGCTGGTGAGGTGGATGGCGTTGTAGATGGCGGGCAGCTTTTCCTCTTCGAACCGCACGTCCACCACCGGGCCGATGACTTGCACCACCTCGCCCACGCTTTTGTATTGCCCTATGCTCATGGTTTGCCCCCTGCTTTTTGTGTGACTGGTGACTGGTGACTAGTGACTCGTGCGCCGAGATTCGCTAGCGATCGCCCCAGCGCGCTTAGAAGCTTGCTGATGGAAGCGCACATGGCGTTGAGCTGGTTGGATTCGTCCCGGCTCACATAGCCAAGGTCCCGGCTCAGGAGACAAAAGTAGCGAATCTCCTCCACCTCTCCATTAGCTACGCGCAGGCTGCGCAGCAGCTCTTTGGTTGTTCGCCGGCCGAACCCCTCCGCGATATTGGCGGGTACAGAACTGGAGGCGCGCCGAAGCTGAGAGGTGAGTCCAAATTGTTCTTCCCGGGGAAACCTCGCGGTAACCTGGTAGACCCGCAGAGCTAGAGCATGAGCAACTTGCCATACTTCCAACTCTTCGAAGCTCCTAATCTTCACCAGTCACCAATCACCAGTTACCAGTCACTCACAGGGCTGCGGCCCCGCTGACGATTTCAATCAACTCCTTCGTAATCTGCGCCTGACGGACTTTGTTCATATGCAAGGTCAGTCGCTCGATCATGTCCGCCGCATTGTTGGTGGCGGCATCCATCGCGGTCATGCGCGCCGCCTGCTCGGCGGCGGCGGATTCGAGCATAGCCCGCAGGACCTGCACCTCCACGTGCCGTGGCAGCAGGCGATCAAAGAGCTCCGCCGGCGGCTGCTCGTAGAGGTAGTCAATCTCCTCCGCCGGAGTTTCCGGCCGGGCGGCCGCCGCCGGAGCGCGCTCGTAAGCCTGCTTGCCCGGGACGGCGAGCGGCCCTTCCACCCGTGTGGGCAGGATGCCTTCCACCGGCAAAAGCTTTTCCGTCACCAGCCGCTGCACCAGGATGCTCTTGAATTCGTTGTAAATGAGATAAACCGCGTCCACCTTTTTCTCCGCATAGAGGCGGATTACCTCCGCGGCAATTTCTCGCGCCGCCTTCGGATCAACCGCGCGCAGGAAAACATTGATGTGCTCGGCGTGGATGGCCCGCTGCCGCCGGCGAAAGTAGTCGCGCCCCTTCTTGCCGATGGTGATGAGCTGCGGCTCGTGGTCTCCCGAAGCTTCGGGACGCTGCGCGGCCAGGAAGCGCTCACCCAGGCGGATGACGTTGGTGTTGAAAGGTCCGCAGAGGCCTTTGTCGCCGCTGAGCAGTAGCACGAGCACTTTTTCTTCCGGCCGCACTTGTAGCAGAGGATGGCGGCGCACTTCCACGCGGCGCGCCAGCGAGCGCAGCACTTCCAGCATCTGGCTCGAAAACGGCCGGGCGTTGAGGACCCGCTCCTGGGCGCGCCGCAGCTTGGCCGCCGACACCAGCTTCATCGCCCGGGTAATCTTCTGCGTGTTCTGCACCGAGCGAATCCGGCAGCGAAAATCAATCAGCGTCGGCATTTTTCGTCAGGGCACGGCTTCAGCCGTGCCGCAAAGGCTTCGCGTTTTTCTTGGGCTTTAGCCCCTGAGGTCATCTTATTTTCCTCGGCCGGCCGCGAAGCGCTCCTTGAACTCCTTCAGGGCGGCGTGGACTTCTTCCCGCAACTGGTCGTCGAGCGATTTCTTCTGGCGAATGTTTTCCAGCAGCGCCGGATGGCTGGTGTCGAGGAAGTTGTAAAGCCCCTGCTCAAAAGCGCGGCACTCGCTCGCTGGCAGGTCGTCCACGTAGCCGTTGGTGCCGGCGAAGATAGCCACGATTTGTTTTTCCACCGGCAGGGGCACAAACTGGTCCTGCTTGAGCAGCTCGACCAGCCGCTCGCCGCGGTTGAGCTGGGCTTGGGTGGCTTTGTCGAGCTCGGAGCCGAACTGGGCGAAGGCGGCCAGTTCGCGGTACTGCGCCAGGTCGAGCCGCAGACGCCCCGCCACCTGCTTCATCGCCTTGATTTGCGCGTTGCCGCCCACGCGGCTCACCGACAGGCCCACGTTGATGGCCGGGCGGATGCCGCCGTGGAAGAGGTCGGACTCGAGATAAATCTGTCCGTCGGTGATGGAGATGACGTTGGTGGGAATGTAGGCGGAGATGTCGCCCGCCTGGGTTTCGATGACCGGCAGGGCGGTGAGCGAGCCACCGCCGTTCGGGTTGCTGAGCTTGGCGGCGCGCTCCAGCAGCCGCGAGTGCAGGTAGAAGACGTCGCCGGGGAAGGCTTCGCGCCCCGGCGGCCGCCGCAGCAGCAGGGAAATCTCGCGGTAGGCGGCAGAGTGCTTGGAGAGGTCGTCGTAGAAGCAGACGGCGTGCTGGCCGTTGTCGCGGAAAAACTCGCCCATGGCGCAGCCGGCGTACGGGGCGATGTACTGCATGGTGGCGGGCTCGGAGGCCGAGGCAGTGACCACGATGGTGTAGTCCATCGCCCCGGAGTCTTCGAGCGCCTTCACCACCTGGGCGACCGTCGAGCGCTTCTGCCCGATGGCCACATAGAGGCAGATAACGTCGCCACCTTTCTGGTTGAGGATGGTGTCGAGGATGATGGCGGTCTTGCCCGTCTGGCGGTCGCCGATGATGAGCTCGCGCTGCCCGCGCCCGATGGGGATCATGCCGTCAATAGCCTTGATGCCGGTTTGCAGCGGCTCGCGCACCGGCTGGCGGTCAATGACACCGGGGGCAATCCGCTCCAGGGCGTTGAATTTTTCCGTGACGATGGGGCCCTTGCCGTCCACGGGCAGCCCCAGCGGGTTGACCACGCGTCCCACCAGCGCCTCGCCCACCGGCACCGACATAATCTTGCCGGTGCGCTTCACCGTGTCCCCTTCTTTGATTTCCGTGTAGTCGCCCAGCAGCACCGTGCCCACCTGGTCTTCCTCCAGGTTGAGCGCGATACCCATTACGCCGTGGGGGAATTCCAGCATCTCCACCGCCATGCACTTTTCCAGGCCGTGCACCCGTGCGATGCCGTCGCCCACCGAGATCACCGCGCCAACCTCTTCCACCGCCACCGTTTGCTCGTAGTTCTCGATCTGTTCGCGGAGCAGCTTGGTGATTTCATCGGCTCGGATGTTGGCCATGGGTCTCCCTCGTCAGCGGGGTTCCGCGGTGAGATGCTGCTGGAGCCGGCGCAACTGCGAGCGCAGTGAGGCGTCGTAAATCGTGCTCCCCAGCCGCGCCACGACGCCAGCAAGAATTTCAGGGTTTTCGCGGAAACGCATCTCCACCGTGCTTCCCGTGAGCGCCGCCAGCCGCTGCTCGAGTAGCTTCTTGTGCCGCTCTGTGAGCGTGAAGGCTGTGGTCACCTCCACGGGCACGATGCCTAAGCGGGCGTAGACTTCGCGGTCAAAGGCAGCCAGCACCGCTTCCAGCAGGTCGAGCCGCCGGTGGTCGAGCAGCACCGCCAGGAAATTGCGGGCAAGCTGGCTCAAGCCCAGCGGACGCCGCAGCTGGTCGAGCACCGCCCGCTTCTGCTCGCGCGAGACGGCGGGGTTGGCGAGCACGTTGCGCAGGGGCGCGTGTTGGGCGAGCAGGCTCGCGAAGCCGGCCAGTTGCTGCTTGGCGTTCTGCACTTCGCTGCGTTGCTTGGCTGCCGGCACTCCGGCCGCGAAAAGAATATCCGCGAAGGCGCGGGCGTAGCGGCGGGCGACCGAGAGCGACACGCTAGGGCCTCCCGCTCCCGCCCGGGGCGGCAATGTGGCCTACCGAGGCCTCGAAAAGAGCGGCGTGGGTCGGCGGAGTGAGCTGCTGCTGGATGCGCTGCTCGGCGAGTGTAACCGCCAGGCGGGCGGCATAGGCGCGTAGCTCCAGGCGCGCCCCCCGGCTGGCGGACTCAATTTCCGCTCGCGTGGTGGCCAGCAGGCGCTCCGCCTCCCGCCGGGCCGCCTCGCTCATCCGCCGCCGCTCGGCGACCGCCGTCGCCCCGGCTTCCTTGCGCAGGGCTTCGATTTCGTCACGGAGGCCGGCTAGTCGCCGCTCGATTTCTTTCAAACGCTGCTGCGAGGACTCGCGTTGCTGGCGCGCTTCGGCGATCTGGCTCTGAATTCCCCGCCGCATGTCGGCAAAAGCTTTCTTGAGCGCGCCCGCGCCGAAGTACGCGCCGCCGCCGAAAACGATAAAGAAATTCACCCACTTGAAAATGGTCTCGGCCAGGCCGCCTTCTTGGGCGTGCTCGCCCCCTTCTTCAGCGGCCCAGGCCACGAGCGGCGGCGCCAGCAGAAGGAGAATCAGCGCCAGGGCGAGCCGCGATTTCATTGGCGTCCGCCTCTCGCAGGAGCAAGCAGCGTGCTGGCGATTTCCTCGGCCAGCCGCTGGCTTTCGCCTTCGAGTTCCCGCTTGGCGCGTTCCACCTGCCCGGCAATGTCCGACTTGGCCTGGCGGAGGGTTTCCCCGGCCTGCTGGCGAGTTTCGTGCAGCATTTGGGTGCGCTCCTCGAGCGCCTGACGGCGGTTTTCGTCGAGGTCACGGTAGATTTCGGCGCGAGCCTGGCGCAGGGCGTCCTCGTACTGGCGCAGCTTTTCGTTGGCGGTTCCGAGAAGCGTCTCGGCTTCGCGTCGCGCGCCCTCGGTGGCCGCCTGGCGCTCGGCAAGGACGCGCTCAAAGGGCCGCCAAAAAGCCCAGCGCAGGAAGAAAAATAGGAAGAACACCAGGAGAACAGTGGGGAGCGCGCCCACAAACAGCGGCACGAGAAGCTCCACCATCTGCTGGAGGATTTTCTCCATTCGCTCGCTCGCTTGGATTAAAGGGCAGTACGACCCGCCTGCTCAGGGGGCGCCGCTTCCCGTCGGTACACGGAACCCCGCGAGGCAGGTAAAGACAGACGTTTCTAACACAGGGCAGGGAAGGGGTCAAGGCAAGCGGGAGAAGGACACGAAGGACTGCCTCCGCCCGGCCCTGAGCCGCTGCTTGAAACGGCCGCAGGCCGGGCGGAGGCTTGGAGGGAGCCTTAGGATTTCAGATTATGCCGCGCCGGCGGTGGAGGCGTTGCTGGCCGCCCGGTCCACGGCGCTGGGACTGGAAGCGGTTGCCCCCTTGATCCCGGAAGCGGCGGTCTTCGCCCCAACGGCGATCCTCGTACCGATCGCTATCGCGGTCACGGAAACGCCGGTGGAGCCTCTGGTGGCGGTCGGTGAATTCCCGCCGAGCGTGGTGCAGCCGGCGCTGGTCCCGCTCCAATTGCCGCCGCGCTTCGCGCGCCTGCGGGCTATCCTGACCGAATTGCTCGACTGCTTGCCGGTAGGCTTCGCGGTCTTGCTGCACGCGCTCGCGGCCCTGCTCGAAGCGCTCCCGCGTGCGCTCATGAAACTCACGGTGTCGGTCTTGGCGGTCAGCCTGGCCAGCCGATTGCACATCGTCGGTCTCGCCTCCGTTCTCCTGGGCCGTCAGCCCCAGGGGAAGAGCAAGTGCCGCGCCCAGCAGCATCGCCAACCACCAGCCTATGCCCTTTGCCTGTCGCATCGTTTGGCCTCCTTCGCCCGCTTCCACCTCTTCTAAACCCGCGGGCGGAGGAAAAGTTGCGCCCGCTGGGTGTTGCGAGGCCGGCAGCGGAATGCTAGCATCGCCCTGCGCGCGCCGGACGGTGGTCAACAGGAGACAGGAATGCCGTTCCAAGGGGTGGACTTCCTCGACCTGGACTCGCAATTGAGCGAGGACGAGAAAGTCATCCGCGCCTCGGTGCGCAAGTGGGTAGAA
>JBOGNW010000234.1:0-7319 GCA_050747425.1 Candidatus Acidiferrales bacterium | reverse complement strand
CTGGTGAGCCAGGTGGTGGCCGAGGGCGAAGTGTTGCGCGCGGCGCGGGCGACCGCGGCGCAGCTCAAGAAATTCGACCCGCAGACCAGCGCCGCCGCCAAGCAGTTTGTGAAGCCGATTCCCTATGAAGAGCTGCGGGAGCAGATCGAGCTTTTCTTGGAACTCTTCAGCCGGCCGGCGGTCGAGGCCGGCCTGCGCAAGTTCGTGGAAAGCAAAGACGCCTTGCCCTATTTGCCATGAGACGAGCAGGATGAGCTGAGATGCGGACCTTGCCACAGACGCTCGGCGAGATTCTCGATTTGACGGCCCAGCATTTCGCCATGCCCCGCGAGAACCTCTCGCCAGAGGACGACTTCTTCGAAAAGTTAGGGATCAACAGTTTGCAAGCCCTAGAGCTGCTGACGCGGCTGGAGAATCATTTCGGAATCGAGCTGCCCGATTACGAGCTGCAAGGGGTGACGGACTTCCGAACTCTCGCCGAACGCATCCAAAGCCGGCTCTGATGCTGGATTTGCGCCAGTACTCCTCGCTGGGGGAGGCGCTGCGGGACGCGCTGGAGCGCTGGGCCGACGAAGTCTGCCTGATTGAAGCCGACCGCGAGCGGGTGAACGCTCGGCTCACCTACCGCCAGTTCAAAGAGGCGGCGCTGCCGCTGGCCGGCGCGCTGGAAGAGCGAGGCTTCGGTCCCGACCACCGCGCCGCCATCCTGATGAGCAATCAGTCCAAGTGGCTGATTTCCGCCTGCGCGATTTTCTACCGCGGCGGGGTGCTGGTGCCGCTGGACTTCAAGCTGACGGCTCAAGAGCACCGGGCTCTGCTGGCGCACTCGAAGGCGAGCGTGTTGATTATCGAGCACTATCTCTGGCAAGCGCTGGTGGCGGCGGGCGGCCTCGAGGGCACGAACGTCGAGACGGTATGGGTCACCGAGGCGCCGGCGGGAACCGATCTGGCGGGAGCTTTTCGCTGGGAGGAACCCAAGGGAAGAGCAGAGCCAACATTCGTGCGGCGCAGCCGGGCCGACTGGGCCTCCATCGTCTATTCTTCGGGCACGGGCGGCCGACCCAAGGGCTGCGTGATGACGCACGAGAATTACCTGGAGCAGTGCATCGCTCTGACGGCGCTCTATCCCTTCTGGCCGGGGGTACGCTACCTGAGCATCCTTCCGACCAACCACGCCATTGACTTTATGGTGGGGTTCATCGGGCCCTTTGTCTGCGGCGCCGCCGTGGTTCATCTGCGCACGCTGCGGCCCGAGTACGTGCGCGAGGCTTTTCCTCGTTTCAAGATTACTTACATGAGTCTGGTTCCTCTGGTGCTCAAGAATCTGGAGCGCGGCCTCAAAGAACGGTTCGCGGTTCTTCCTTCTCACAAACGGATTGTTCTAAACGCGTTGATTGCGCTGAACCGGCGGCTAACCCGCCAGCGGCCCAACCTGAAACTGAGCCGGTTCCTGCTGCGCACCATCCACCGGGCCTTCGGCGGCGAGTTGAGGGCCTTGTTCGTGGGCGGGGCTTTTACCGAGGGGTCAACGCTGCAATTTTTCTACGACCTGGGGATTCCCGTGGCCAACGGCTACGGGCTGACGGAAGCCGGGACGGCGGTGACGCTGAATGATTTCAATCCCTTTCGCCCCGATACGGTGGGCAAGCCGCTGCCGGGGATGGAAGTGAAGATTCTGAATCCGGATGCCGAGGGCATTGGAGAAGTGGCGGTGCGCAGCAAGACGGTGATGTCGCACTATCTCGACGATCCAGAGTTGACCGCGGAAACGATTGTGGAGGGGTGGCTCCAGACCGGCGACCTCGGGCGGCTCGACGCCACCGGCCACCTTAAGTTGTTCGGGCGGAAGAAGAACATGATCGTCACCGAAGGGGGCAAGAATATCTATCCCGAGGACATCGAGACGGTTTTCGAGGGTCTGCCGGTGAAGGAGTTCTGCCTTTTTGCCGCCAACTACCTGTGGCCCCGGCATGAGCTGGGCGCCGAGCAACTGGTGCTGGTGTGGCATCTGGAGCCCGGGCAGCCGGTCAGCGACGGCCTGCGCAGGGAGTCAGTTCTCCGCAATCACCGCCTGCCGGACTTCAAGCGCATCCGCGGCACCCTGCTCTGGGAGCGCGACTTCCCTCGGACGGCTTCTCTCAAGATCAAGCGCCGCGAATTGGCCGAGGAAATTCGGAACCGCCTCGACCGCAGCGCGGTGGTGAGCTTGTGAGCGAGCCTCTTCAGCGACCGCGCTCAAAAGCATGAAGAAAACCTACCTCGCTCTCCGCTGTCTGGTTTTGTGGGTCATCAGCGCGCTGCATTTTTTTCCTGTCTGCACGTTTTTGGTGTTGCTGGGGCTGGTGATCGATCCCCGCAAGAACGACTGGCCGCAGCGCGTTTTTTTTCGCAACATCATTCGTCTGGCCGGGGCGGGGTTTCAAGTGCGGCGCGCCCCCGGCTTTGATCCGCAGCGCACGAGTATTTTCATCTGCAATCACGTCAATCTTTTCGATCCCTTCGTGATTTATTCCGCCATTCCGCAGTTCGTGCGCGGCTGGGAGCTGGAAACCCATTTCACCATTCCTGCCTACGGCTGGATGATGGGCAGGTTCGGCAACATCCCCGTGCCGGAGAACACCGCCAGCCTGGCCACGTTCAAGGCTTTGCTGCGGCGGACGCAGGCAGCGCTCGACGCCGGCATCAGCGTGATTGTGTTTCCCGAAGGGTCGCGCACACGGGACGGGCGCGTGGGCCCGTTTCAGGAAGGCATCTTCCGCATGCTGCCGCATCTCCAGTATCCGGTCGTGCCCATGAGCATCGTCGGGGCCTTGGAGTGGTTTCGGACCGGCGACTGGATGCTCAATCCCGCCACGGTGACCGTCGACCTCCACGACACACTCGAAACCCGGGGGATGACTCGGAGCGACGTCGAAGCCTTCCAGCAGCGGGTCTATGAGACGGTGGCTCGGCCGATCGACGCGGCCCTCGAGCGCCGCGGGACGCCTGAGTGAGCCGGGAGGGCCTAGGCCGGAGGGCGCAGGCCGGGAAGCACGCGGCCGGCCTGGGTTTCTCGCCAGGTGTAGGCGATGCGATGAGTCACGGTCAGCGTGGAGAGAACAGCAATCGTCCACAGCACCGGCGCCATGCGGTTGAAGAGGCCGCCCAAGATCAGCAGAACCACGCGCTCGGGGCGCTCCATGAATCCCACCTTGCAGAGGGGAATGATGGATTCGGCGCGGGCGCGCGAATAGCTCACCATGAAAGAGCTCACCATGGCCACGATGGCCAGCACCACGTAGAGGAAGCGGCCGATGTTGGCGTAATAGATCAACAAACCCAGGTAGAGCATCATGTCGGAATAGCGGTCGAGCGTGGAGTCGAAGAAGGCCCCGAAGGCCGTGACCCGTCCCTGCTTGCGCGCCACCTGGCCATCGGCGATATCGAGGAAGCCGGCGAGGAAGATGACAGCCGCGCCCCAGCGAAATCGCCGCGGGTGAAGAAAACCGCGGCAACGGTATTCACGGCCAGTCCCAGCAGGGTGAGCAGGTTGGGGTGGATGCCGGTGGCCGCCAGGCCGGCGACGATCTTCTCCAGCAGCCAGCGGCTGCCCTGACCGATCAGGCGTGTGTACACAGGTGGCTCGCTTCCGAGCTGAGGTTGCCGTCGCCCGAATAATATGCCAGCCGCCCTCCGCTCTCAAGCCCTGTTGAATGCTGTCTACACCAGGCCCACGATGCGGCGGCGCTACGAAGTGTGGTTTATCCGCCTGCATCTGGCCGATGGCAGCGGGGCCTGGTGGTTTCGCTATCTCTACGGCTGCGCGGGGGCTGGTGCGGGCGGCATATGTTCGGCCTTCCAGCGCATGGCCGAAGTGATGCGGACACGGCCGCTGGGGTGGTCGTAGAAGATGAACTCTTCGAGTGGGCCCGGGTCAAGCTTGCGGTAGTCGGCCAGTTTCAAAGACACTTCCGCGAAGCCTTCCGGCTGCTGGGAGGCGTTGAGTCCAAAGATGTCGGCCTCGTATTCGATGGTGCGAGTGAAGGTGTTTCCTACCGGCGTCAATACGAAGAAGAATACCGACAGCAGCAGCATGGCCAGCGGCAGCACGGCCACGTCGGTGATATCGCGGAGGTTCCAGCGTCGGCCCCAGCGCGCCAGAGTCCAGTTCAATCCTCCGTTCAGGAAGGCGAAGGCGATCACGATAATCACGCCGGAGAACAGCAAGCCTTTGTAGCCATGATTGAGGACGTAGTGCCCCATCTCGTGGCCCATCACGGCCTGGATTTCCTCGGGGGTGCAGCGCTTGAGCAAGTTGTCGTTCAGCGTGATGCGCTCGGTGCCTAGAAATCCGCTGACGTTGGCGCTGATGCGCGTGGTCTGGCGCGAGGCGTCCACTTGATAGACGTCGGTGGCGGGGATGCCGTTGGCGCGCGCCAGGCTCAGGATAGGTTCTTTGATCTTTGGATCCTCAAGTGTCTTGTAGGTGTTGAACAACGGGCGGATGTACACCGGCGCGATGGTCACTGTGAAGGCAAAGAAGAGAACGGTTACGCCGGCGCCCCACACCCACCAGGTGCGTCCCAGGCGTCGAACAATCCCAAAGAGCGCGGTCACGAGAACGCCGCCCAGCACGAGGCCGAGTGTCAGGCCGACGACCTGGTCGCGCATCCAGCCGCCGAAAGTTTGCGTAGCCAGGCCGTACTGGTGCTCGCGAAAGAAGCCCTCGTAGACGGTCAGGGGAAAGCTGAGGACAGAGGCGAGAAGAAAGAATTGCATAAAGTAGAGCAAGGTTTGGAGCGGCCGGCGTGCGGTGATTCGTTCGGCCACGTCGCGCATCCGCGCCGACAGCCGGGTGAGCAGGAGCAACAGCATCACCGCCGCGCCATAGAGAAAATCCCAGAGCATCAGCCAGTAGCCGCCTTCGAAGTAGGCGTCGGAACGAGCCTTCTTATCCGGCGGGACCGTTGCCAGATAGGCATCGGTGGCAGCCTTCACATCGAAAGCAGGTTGCGGGGCCGCGGCGCTGCCACCAGCGGCCGCCGGCGCCTGTGCCCAGGCGAGAGCCGCGAGCAGAAGACCGCAAAGGGCAATAGACAGCCAGCGAAGGAAGACTCTCATCGAGGCCACCTCCTCCCGAGCGTAAGAGACAGTGGCTTATCTTACTCCCCCTCCCCAGAGCCGTGCGTGCTTGACTTGAGGGAAGGGTGGAGGCAAGATGCGCCGCATCCCTGTTGATGGAATCCGTATCCCGCGAGGAGGAACTATGTACGGAGCGAGCCTGCTGGGTTTGTTCGGCCACCAGCCACGGCGGAAACGCCGCGGGGGAGTCGGCGCGATGGCCCTAGTTTTCCTCGCGGCATTCGCTGCCCCGGCCGCGGCGCAGTCGCCCCAGCACCCCCTGGATGGGCTGACGGCTCCGGAGTTCTGGTCGCTCTTTGAGGTGATGAAAGCCTCGGGTCGCACCGATGAGAAGACTCGCTACTCGTTGATCACGTTGCACGAGCCGCCCAAGGAGGAAGTGCTGCGCTGGAAGCCCGGGCAGGCGTTCCCGCGCGAGGCCCTCGCGGTAGTTCGGCAGGAGACCAAGACCTACGAAGTGGTGGTGGACCTCAGCGCGCGCAAGACGGTTCTCTGGCGAGAAATCAAAGATGTGCAGCCCAATCTGACCATGGAGGAACTTCGCGAAGCCGGCGAAGCCGTGAAAGAGAACCCGGACTGGCAGGCCGCCATGCGCCGCCGCGGCATCACCGATTTCGAAACGGTTCACTGCTACGGCATCTCGCCGGGCTTCTTTGGCACGCCGGAAGAGCAAGGGCGGCGACTCCAGCGGGTGGTTTGCACGGATGGGCGTGGCACCTGGAATCCCGACGCGCGGCCCATCGAAGGGCTGATCGTGCTCTGGGATGCCGACGCCAAGAAAGTCATGCGCATCATTGACACCGGCCCGGTGGCCGTGCCGCGCACGGCGGCGGACTACGACGCTGAATTGATCGGGCCGCTGCGCGAAGTGCCCACGCCGCTCACGGTCGAGCAACCGCTGGGGCCCAGCTTCCGGGTGAGCGGGCACGAAGTTAGCTGGCAGAAGTGGAGCTTTCAGTTCCGTCTCGACCCGCGCGTGGGTCTCGTGGTTTCGAGCGTGCGCTATGCCGATGGAGACCGGGTGCGCTCGGTACTGTACCAGGGCTCGCTCTCGGAGATTTTTGTTCCCTACATGGACCCGAACGAAGGCTGGTACCACTGGACATACTTCGACGCCGGCGAGTTTCCCTTCTTCGGCTTCGGCACGCCGCTCGAACCCGGCAGCGACTGCCCGGAGAACGCCGTGTACTTCGACAATGTCTATGCCGACGAGCGTGCCCTCCCGCACCGGGTGCGCCGCGGCGTGTGCCTGTTCGAGCGCTACGCCGGTGACATCGCCTGGCGCCACCGGGGGCAGGACGACATCGTCGAGAGCCGCCGCCGGCGTGACCTGGTGCTGCGGACTATCGCTACTTTCGGCAACTACGACTACCTGTTCGACTGGGTATTCCTGCAGGATGGCACCATCAAGGTGGTCGTGGCCGCGACCGGGATTGACGCCGTTAAGGCAGTCGCGGCGCGAACGGCTGCCGAGGACCGCGACGGGCGCGCCCAGGCCTACGGCCGCTTTATCGCCGAGAACACCGTCGCCGTAAATCACGACCACTTCTTCTCGTTCCGCCTCGACCTGGATGTGGATGGGATAGCCAACAGCTTCGTCCAGGATCAGCTCCGCACCGAGCGGCTGCCCGAGAGCAATCCCCGCAAAAGCCTCTGGGTAGCGGTCTCGGAAACCTTGCGCACCGAGCAGCAGGCCCGGCTGCACATCAGCATGGAGAAGCCGGCGGTGTGGCGCGTGGTAAACCAGAGCGTGAAAAGTCCTCTCGGCTATCCGGTAGGCTACGAAATCAAGCCGGGGCACAACGCCATGACGCTGCTCTTGCCCGACGACTTCCCGCAGCGCCGCGCGGGTTTCACTCAATACCAGTTGTGGGTTACGCCCTACCGGCCCGACGAGCGGCACGCCGCGGGCGAGTACGTGACGCAAAGCAAGGGCGGCGACGGCTTGCCGGCTTGGACGAGCGCTGACCGTCCCATTGAAAACACCGACCTGGTCGTTTGGTACACGGTGGGGATGCACCACGTGCCGCGCTCGGAGGACTTCCCGGTGATGCCGACCAGTTGGCACGAGTTTGAGCTCAGGCCCTACAACTTCTTCGCGCGCAACCCGGCCCTCGACCTCCCCGCCTCCGTGCATTGAGGTGAGCTAGGCAGTTGTGAGAATGGCGCCCCCGGAGGGAGGAGTTTATCCCGAGCGC
>JBOGNW010000233.1:0-3798 GCA_050747425.1 Candidatus Acidiferrales bacterium | reverse complement strand
CGCATCAAGGACTGGGGCATTTCGCGCCAGCGCTACTGGGGCACGCCCATTCCCATCGTGTATTGCGAGAAGTGCGGAACGGTTCCGGTTCCCGAGGAGCAGTTACCGGTGGTGTTGCCGCTCGACGTCAAGATTACCGGTGTCGGACTCTCGCCCTTGCTGCAAGCGCCCGACTTTGCCCACACGAAGTGTCCCTCCTGCGGCGGTCCGGGGCGGCGCGAGATTGATACCATGGATACCTTCGTTGATTCCTCCTGGTATTTCTATCGGTATCTTTCGCCGCACTATGACCAGGGGCCGTTCGAGGGGGAGAAGGTGCGCGAGTTTTTCCCCATCGACCGCTACATCGGCGGGGCCGAGCACGCCGTGCTGCACCTGATTTACTGCCGCTTCTGGTGCAAGGTGATGCGCGACTTGGGCCTGGTGAATCACGGCGAGCCGGTCCAGCGCCTCTTCAACCAGGGGATGGTCATCAAGGACGGGGCCAAGATGTCGAAGGCGCGCGGCAACGTCGTGTCCACCGATGCGATGATCGAAAAATACGGGGCCGACACCGCCCGCCTGTTCACGCTCTTCGCTGCCCCGCCGGAAAAAGATATGGAGTGGAGCGAGGCAGGGGTGGAAGGCTGCTACCGCTTCTTGCAGCGCCTTTACCGGCTGGTGGCCAAGCACGCCGCCCGGGTGCGGGAGCACGCTTCGGCCGCGGCGACGAGTGGAAATCCGCGACCGGTGGCCGAGGCCAGCGCCGAGCGCCAATTGTTGCGGAAGGCTCACCAGACAGCGCGCCGGGTAAGCACCGATTTCGCTGCGCGCTGGCATTTCAACACCTCGATTGCCGGCATCATGGAGCTGGTCAATGAGCTCTATGCCCACGAGCCGCTGGAAAAGAACGTCTCGCCCGCGGTCCTGCGCGAGGTTCTGGGGATGGCGGTGCTGTTGGTGTCTCCCTACGCGCCGCACCTGTCGGAAGAGTTGTGGCAGAAACTGGGCCATGAGCGCAGCGTGGCCGAAACTCCGTGGCCGGAGTACGACGCGGAGCTGGCGCGCGAGGAGGAATTCGAAATCGTCATCCAGGTAAACGGGCGGGTGCGCGGCCGCCTGCGGGTGAGCGAGGAGCTGGACGAAAAGCAAGTGTTAAGCCGGGCGTTCGCCGACCCGGGGGTGGCGCGCCTGCTGAAGGACCGGCGCATCGTCAAGACCGTCGTCGTGCCGAAGAAACTCATCAACGTCGTGGTGGCGTCCTGAGGCGGGCGGCCGAGTTCGAATGACAATTGCTTTTTTCGAAGTGAAGGATTGGGAACGGGACTACCTGGCCGCCGCGTTGGCTGGCGATCAGGTAGATTTCTCTGCCGAGCCGCTGGACGAGCAGCACGGATCTCCGAAGCGCGATTCGGAATGTCTTTCCGTCTTCGTTTATTCCCGTCTGACCGCAAAACTGCTGGAGCAGTGGCCGGCGCTGAAACTCATCGCCACGCGTTCCACCGGCTACGACCACATTGATACGGCCGATTGCACCGCCCGCGGCATTGCCGTGGCCAACGTCCCCACCTACGGGGAAAACACGGTCGCCGAGCACACCTTTGCCCTCATCCTTTCGCTATCCCGCAACGTGCACAAATCCTACCGTCACGCGCTCGAAGGGCGGATGGATCTGGCGGGCCTGACCGGCTTCGACCTGAAGGATAAGACCCTGGGCGTGATTGGCTCCGGGCGCATCGGCCTGCACGTTATCAAGATTGCCCGCGGCTTCGGGATGCGGGTGCTGGTCTTCGACGTCCGCCAAGACACGTTCCTGGCGGAGCTGTTGAACTTCACCTACACGCCGCTGGAACCGTTGCTGGCGGAGAGCGACATCGTTACGCTGCACGCCCCGCACCTGCCGGCCACGCACCACCTCATCAATCGGGAGCGGCTGGCCCAGATGAAGCGCGGGGCCCTGCTGATCAACACCGCCCGCGGCGGGCTGGTGGACACCGACGCCCTCATCGAAGCGCTGGAGAAAGGCCAACTGGGCGGAGCCGGGCTGGATGTTCTGGAAGGAGAGGAGCTCATCAAAGAGGAGCACGAGTTGCTGCACGCGCCCGAGGCCGGGGCAGCCCTGCAAGCTCTCGTCCGCCGCAGCGTCTTGCTCAAGCAGGACAACGTGGTGTTTACGCCGCACAACGCCTTCAATAGCCGCGAGGCTCTGCGCCGCATCCTCGATATCACCCTCGAAAATGTGCGCGCCTGGCAGCGCGGCGAGAAGTTGAACCGGATCGTGTGACCATGGCGACTCAACCGAAAACGGCGCCGGAACACAAACCTCGCGGGGGCATTGTGGTGCTCGATTTCGGCTCGCAGTACACGCAACTGATTGCGCGGCGCATTCGCGAGCAGAACGTTTTTTCCGTCATTCTGCCCTGTAGCACTCCGCTCGAGGAAGTGAAAGCGCTCGATCCGGCCGGGCTGGTGCTCTCGGGCGGGCCGTCGTCGGTCTACGACCCCGAGGCGCCCCCGTGCGACCCACGGGTGCTGGAGCTGGGCCGGCCGGTGCTGGGCATCTGTTACGGGCTGCAATGGATTACCCATCAGCTTCACGGCCAAGTGGAGCCCCCCGAGCGGCGCGAGTATGGCCCCGCGGAACTCAAAATCGAGCCCGGGTCGGAGATTTTTTCCGGGCTGCCGCCGCAGTTGCGCATCTGGAACAGTCACGGCGACCGGATTGTGAAGTTGCCGCCGGGATTTCGCGTCGTGGGCCGGACGGCGAACGCCATCGCGGCGGCGGAGGACCCGCAGCGCCGCCTTTACGCCGTCCAGTTTCACCCCGAAGTGCGGCACACCGAGCGCGGCACCGACCTCCTGCGCCATTTCGTGCTGGATATTTGCCGGGCGGAGCCGAACTGGACGCCGCAGGCTTTTGTCGAGAAGACCATCGAAGAAACGCGCGCCCGTGTCGGCCCGCAGGGCCGGGCCGTCTGCGCGCTGAGCGGGGGAGTGGACTCGACCGTGGCGGCGGAGCTGGTGCACCGCGCCCTCGGTGACCGGCTGACCGCCGTTTTCGTGGATAACGGCCTGCTGCGGCGGGACGAGTTCAGTCGCACCCTCGATGCTTTGCGTCGCCGGCTGGGACTGAAGGTGGTCGGGGTAGAGGCCGGCGCGCGCTTTCTGGAGCAGTTGCGCGGTGTCGCCGACCCCGAGGAAAAGCGCCGGCGCATCGGCGCCCTCTTCATCCGGGTGTTTGAGGAGCAAGCGGGCAAGCTCGGGCAGGTGGACTTTCTGGTGCAGGGGACGTTGTATCCCGACGTCATCGAATCGGTTTCGGTGCGCGGCCCTTCGGCGACCATCAAGACCCACCACAACGTGGGCGGGCTTCCGAGCGATATGGACTTCCAGTTGATCGAGCCGCTGCGGGAATTGTTCAAGGACGAAGTGCGCGTCATCGGCCGCGCCCTGGGCTTGCCGGAGGGAGTGCTGCTGCGACAACCGTTTCCCGGGCCGGGCCTGGCGGTGCGGGTGGTGGGGGAGGTGACCGAAGAGCGCCTGGCGCTATTGCGCGCCGCCGACGCGATTGTGGAAGAAGAAGTGCGGCGCGCCGGTCTTTACGAAAAACTCTGGCAGTCGTTCGCGGTGCTGCTGCCGGTGCGCTCGGTGGGCGTGATGGGCGACTTCCGCAGCTACGGCACCGTGGTGGCGGTGCGGGCGGTGGAGTCGGCCGACGGGATGACGGCCGACTGGGCGCGCTTGCCGGAGGCGCTGCTGGAGCGGCTCTCGGCCCGCATCGTCAATGAAGTTCCCGGGGTCAACCGCGTGGTGTACGAC
>JBOGNW010000232.1:0-6858 GCA_050747425.1 Candidatus Acidiferrales bacterium | reverse complement strand
CTCCCAACCTCTTCCTCTTGTTTGTGCTGCTCAGCGTGGCCTATGGCAGTTTCTTGTCCGTGGGCTCGGTGCTCCTCGAAGAGCTGACCTACCGCCGCTACCCTGGCTACAACGACCTGCTTAGCCTGTTGTGGTACGCCATTCTCGAGAACGTTTATTACCGGCAGCGTGTGCTGTGGTACCGCTTCCTGGGTTTGGTGCTGTTCGTCCGGGGCTTCCGCGAATGGGAGAAGGTCACCCACGTGGGAGTCAGCCAGGAGAGTGCGAGCGCATGAGGTTTCTCAGCAATCGCATTGTAATTTCGCTCATTGTAATTGTGGTCCTGGCTTATGTGTGGGAGTTCAACGTTCGGCCGCAAACCGGTCCCCTCTATGCGGCGGCGGTAAACGAATACAAAGCCGGAAACCACGAGCGCTCGCTCGAGCTGCTGAAGAGCGCCAACGACATCGATCCCAACGATGCCAGCACGCTGGCCTTGCTGGGCTGGAACTATCTGAAGCTCAACAAAGCCGAAAACGCCGAGCCCTATTTCGAGCGCGCCCGCAAGCTGTCCCCGGATGTGGAGGATATTACCCTCGGGCTGGCCTACACCAAGCTGGGCCTGGGCAAGGATGCCGAGGCCGCCCAGTTGCTGGCCGAGCTGAGCCAGAAGCAGAAGGGCGCCTCCTACGACGACGTCAACGTGGCGCGGGGCACGCTGAACCGCACTCTGGGAAAGAACCGGGAGGCGGCCGAGGAGTTCAGGATTGTCCTGGCGCGCGACCCCGAGAATCCGGTGGCCTTGAAGAATCTTCGGGAAATCTACGACCTGCCGGGCGACGCGACTCGTTTCCAGTTCGAGTTCCCGCCGCTGGATCGTCCCGCCCAGCTTACCTACCGCGCTCGCGCCCTGGGGGATTCTTTCCAGCTGCGAGGGGCGGGGGGCATGAACCCCTCGCTGCTGATGGGCGTCAATCTCACCCCGTCGCTCCCGGGCCGGTTTCCCGCGGAACCGAGCACCGACCCCAAGCTCTATCCCCAGTGGCTGCGACAGATCAGCGATATGGGGGCCAACGCCATCCGCGTCTATGCGTTGCTTCCGCCCGGCTTCTATCGCGCGTTGGCGGAGTTCAACCAGGCTTCACCCCAGCGGCCGCTGTGGCTTTTCCAGGGGATAGCGTTTTCCGACCCGCCAGCCGACGGGGACTTTTTCCAGGCCGGATACTACGAGGCCTGCCAGAAAGAGATTCGCGACACGCTCGACGCCCTGCATGGTCAGGGCAGCGTCGCGGGCAGCACGCTCCATCCCGGCGGCATTTATAGGAGCGACGTGTCCCCCTGGGTCGCCGGCCTGACTGTGGGGCGCTACTGGGATTCGCACCAGGTGTTGGACAACGACCGGCTGCACGCGGAGCGCAAGAATTACAGGGGAACCTACCTGGAAGTCCAGAACGGGACGCCCACAGAAATTTTCCTCGCGGAAATGCTGAACTACACGGCGGACTACGAAGAAAACAAGTACAACTGGCAGCACCCGGTAGCCTTTCTGAGCTGGCCGACGCTCGACCCCATGCGGCATCCGACGGAAAGCACGCTGCTGGAAGAAATCGGCATTCGTCGCTCGCTGGGCGAACAAATCCCCACGCCACCCCCGCCCTATGACAACGACGATGAAGCCACGCTCAACCCGACCCATCTGGGGGCGCTCGACAAGCTGGCGGCCGGCTATTTTGCCGCCTACAGTGTTTCACCGTTCTATCCCGACTTCATGAACTACGACCCCGGCTATCAGTCGGTGCGCGACGCCGACGGACCCAACCCCTTTTACGGATACCTGCTCGACCTCAAAGCCAACCATCGCGGCCTGCCCTTGCTGGTGGTCGAATATGGAGTTCCCTCCAGCCTGGGCATCGGGCACTTCAACCCCGCGGGCTTCAACGAAGGCGGACTGACAGAAGCCCAGCAGGGACGCTTACTGGCTCGATTTACCCGCAATGTGGTGGACTCGGGCGCCGCCGGCGGACTGGTGTTCGAGTGGTTGAGTCAGTGGTATCGCCGCTCCTGGCTGGTCCGCGATTACGAAACGCCGTTCAATCGCAACCCGTTGTGGACGAACTTCATGGATCCGGCCGAGTACTTCGGTTTGGTAGCCGCCGACCCGGAGGCCCAGGGGCCTCGCCCGCACCGGCTGACGGGAGAGGTAGCGGAGTGGGGGACGGCGGACCCGTGGTATGGAGAGGCGAAGCCCGGCCAGGTGCAGGCGGTCGGCGACGCCTTTGACCCAGCGCGTAACCTGAAGGCCTTGTACGTGGACGCCGATGAAGGGTTCCTCTATCTGCGCTTGGTGGTGGAAAAGCTCGACACCAACAATGATGGGCAGCCGGATTGGCGCCAGGTCAATTACCTGATTGGGATCGGGACGGCGCCGGAGCGGGCCGGCCTCACCTATTTGCCCTTCATCGCCCCGGTGCGTTTCCGGCCGGGCATGACCTACGCGCTGCAGTTGGCTGGCCCCAACGCCTCGCGCCTTTGGATTGCCTCAACCTACAACCCCTTTGAGGTCGCGCAGGTGGAAGGGCTGCCGGCGCAGACCACGCTTCAACCTCGGCTCGGTTGGCAGGCCACTCTCAGTGATACCGGCGGTTTTGAAGTCCAGATCATTGAGCCCAATCGGCGCCGGTTCGGGCGCGACGGCCGCTATTTCGCTCCGCAGCGCTATGAACGTGGCCTGCTGCGCAGCGGAAGCCTGGATCCGGCGGCGTCCAACTACGATTCGCTGGCTACTTGGAATGCCAATGTCAACACCAACACCATTGACCTGCGGATTCCCTGGAACCTGTTGAACATTACCGATCCCTCGAGTCATCAGGCAGTCGCTGGCTTGCAGCGCGACGGCACTGTTGAGACAATGGATACCGTGGGGTTGAACTTGGTGGTTTTTTCCTATCAACCCCGCGAGGGACTGTTGATGCGGCCCATCATGGAGCAGGGTCACGCGATTGCCGACTCGCTGCCGGGGATGGAAAGCGCCACGGCAATGTCGAACGAGGCTCTGCGGCCCTACCGCTGGGTCGGCTGGAACGTGCCGCGCTACCAGCTTCGGCTGAAAGCCTCCTACGAGATTCTCCGGCAGGCGTTGCGGGCGCTTCCGGCCGCGCCCCCGGCGGCGGCCTCTCGTCCCCCGGCCCGCCGGACGGCCCCGCGCTCGGGCCCAGGCGCCAGGTGATTTCAATGGTCAGGGTTTCTCGGCAGCTTCTCGCTCGATTGAAGGAGCCGCGGGTCCTGCTCACCAGTCTGGCAGGCTTGACCCTGGCGGGGGCGGTGGTCACCTACATCATTCTGCTGTTTCCCGGGAGTCCCTTGATGCGCTGGGTGGAGGCGGAACCGCCCGAGCACTACGGCATGATTACCATCGGCCCCTATCCGCAGGAGGAGGATTTCCCCCGCCTCAAGCACGCCGGAGTGAAGTACATCGTTAGCTTGCTCGACCCGGAAATCCCCTATGAGAAGCCCATGCTGGAACGGGAAATGGCGCTGGGGAAAAAGTATGGGCTGGAAGTAAAAAACTTTCCCATTTTCCCCATGGACAGTATCCTGGGAACCGAGATGTTGCCCGCTTCATTGGAGCAGCAGAACAAAGCGGTGGAGTTCTTGGAAAATCTTGATGCGCCCGCCTACGTGCACTGTTATCTGGCGCGGCACCGCGCCATCCGCGTCCGGGCTGAGCTGATGAAGAGCGAAGCCCTGGAGCGTTCCGCGCCTGTCGGTGGCTCCGGGCGAGAGGATTGGGAGCTCCTCAACCGCATTACCGAGGCGCAACTCGAATTCCGCAACAAGAACTATGGCAAGGTGCTCTACATTCTCGAGCCGGTGAAAACCAATGATGTGGAAGTCGCCAACTTGCGCGGGTGGGCGTATTTCCGATTGGGTTTGATCAATGATGCCGCCGAGAGCTTTCGCCAAGCTTTGGCGGCCTCCCCCAACAACCCGCGCGCCCTGCTCGGATTGGGCTACTGCTATCTGCGCACCGGTTCGCCGGTGATGGCCCAGCGCCAGTTCGCCGCCATCCTCGAGCAGATTCCGGACAATCCCGATGCGCTGACCGGCGAGGGTCTGGCGTACTTGGCCATGCAGAATAAAAAAGCGGCCGCGGAACGCTTTCGAGCTGTACTGCAACAGAGACCCGATTACAAGGAGGTGAAGGATTACCTCAAACAAGCCGAGTCGCCCTAACCGCGGCCGGCGCCGGCAGGGAAGCGGGGGGCTGCTGCCGGTCGCTTGAGGGAGTCCTTCAGAGACCTATGAAACGACCCTACGGCGGTGCGAGAGCGCTGGTGTTACTGCTCGTGTTGGTGGCGAGCCCCCTGGCCGCAAGCGCGCAGGGCGCGGCGGCTAAAGGAAAGGGAGAGGAGCGTCTGCGCGCTCTGGAAAGGCTGCAGATCGCCAACTCTATGTTCGGCCAGCGCGACTACGAAACGGCGCGCAAGTACTACACCGAAATCCTGCCCTATTTCCCCAACAACCTCGACATCTTGAAGAACCTCGCCCTATGTCACTTCCGCCTGCGCAGCCACGCCGAAGCCGCCAAGTATTTTCAGCAGGCCTACGAGCTCAACCCCAGCTCGCACGAGATTCCCGACTTCCTGGCGCGCTCGCTGATGTCCTTGAAGAAGTACGACCAAGCCGCCGCCCTTCTGCGCCGCTTGGCCGAGTTGCCCGGCGCGGCCCCCGAAATGTGGCAGCGCACCGCCGAAGCCTACGAGGGCGCCGGCAAAATGGAAGAGGCCGTGCTGGCCTACGATGCCTACTTGCAGCGCACCCCGGGTGATCTGAGGGCTCGCACCAGCCTGGGCAAGCTCTACGCCGGGCGTAAGGATTATCCCAAAGCGGTCGAACAGTTCCGCTTGGTCCTCTCCGCCAATCCCAACTTCACCTCGGCCTTGATCGGCCTGGCGCGCGTGGTGGCCTGGCAGGGGCAGCACGAGGAAGCCCTAGGACTCTACGAACGCGCCTTGAAGTTGGAGCCGCGCAACGGCGAGGCCCTCTCCGGAAAAGGGTTCGTGCTGCTGTGGTCGGGTCGCTACCAGGAAGCCTACAACCTCCTGAAGGACTTGCGCCGCCGCTATCCCACCGACGGCGATATCGCCCGCGCCTACGATGAGGCCGAAGCCAAGCTCAACCAGCAAGGTCTGGAAGCCGCCCGCCGCACCGGCGAGGCCGCCCGCCTCGAGGACCACTACCGCGAGCGCATCGCCCGCAACCCCAACGACGGGGCGGCCCTCAAAGCGCTGGCCGGCATGACCGGCAGCGCTGAGCGCTGCGCCGAAAGCGTGCAGTTTGGTCAGCGCGCCCTGGCGCTCTCGCCCGATGACCTCAGCCTGGAGCTGATCTTGTCCCGTTCCTTGGCCTTGTGCGAGCGCTACGACGAATCCTTCGCCCACTTCCAGCGCTACGCCCAGCTCCAGGAGCAAGCCGAGGGCACCATCACCGAAATTGGGCGGTTGCTGTTGCGCGCCCGGCGCTACCAGGAATCCGCCACCGTGTTCCGCAACGTGATTCGCTTCAACCCCCAAAGCCGCGAAGCCAACGTCGGTCTGGCGCGCTCACTGGCCGCCCTGGGCGATTATTCCGAGGCGCTGCGGCGCTACGAACTGGTGCTGGAGGGCTCGCCCTACCACTACGACGCCCTCCAGGGCAAAGCCTTCGTCCTTTATTACATGAAGGACTACAAGGACGCCCGCCCGCTGTTCCAGCAGCTCACGCAACTCAAACCGGAAGACCGGCAGAATGCCGAGGCGCTCAATAGCATCGACCGCGCCGAAGAAGCCGCCCGCTGGGCGGCCCAGCGCCCCCCCTCCGGCGCGCCCCCGGAAGATTACATCGCCTACTATCAAAAGCGCTTGCAGGCCTACCCCGACGACCAAGAAGCGGCTAAGGGCCTGGCCTATAACCAGGGCCGCCTGCGGAATTACAGCGAAGCCATCCCGGGCTACCGCAAGGTTCTGGCCGCCAACCCCGCTGACCTCAGCTCCAAGAAAGAGTTGGCCCGCTTGCTGACCATGGACAAGCAGTATGACGAGTCCATCCAGCTCTACACGGAGGTCGTCCAGGCTACCCCGGAGGACACCGGCGCCCAGGAGAGCCTGGCGCGAACCTACATTTGGGCGGGGCGCTACAGCGAGGCTCTCCCCATTTATCAGTCTCTGGCGGAAAAGTATCCCGACCGGACGGACTACCGCATGGAGGTGGCGCGCATGCAGTTGCGCACCGGCGACTATGCCGGCGCGCGCGCCAGCCTCAACGCCGTCATCGCTTCCGAACCTCAGAACCGGGAAGCGCGTGTGACCCTGGCCCAGCTTGACCTCCGCGAGGGCCAGCGCCAAGAAGCCCTCCGCCGCTACAACGAAATCCTGGCCCAGAACCCCGACGACACCGACGCCCTCTACGGCAAGGCCCAAATCCTCTACTACGAGGGCGATCTCGGCGAGGCCTACAAGACCGCCAGCCACTTGGTGGAGTTGAAGTCGGACACCTTTGACGCCGTCTATCTGCTGGCCAACATCGAAAATGCCCGCCGCCGCCGCGCCCCCACCCTGGCGCTGCTCAATCGGGCGGCTCAGTTGAGTCCCGATAATCCCGACGTGCGCGCGCTCACCGAACGCGTCCGGGAGCAGCCCGTGGTCACCCTGCGCACCTCCAGCACCTACGGGCGCGAGATTAGTGATGATGAGCCGCAGTTCACTCGCCTGGGGGAGCCTGACCTGCGCTTCCAGACCCACCGCGCCACCGTGGGCTGGAGCATGTTTCCCAAGACCGACTCCTTCCTTTCCTTCGGCTATTCGCCCGTGGGCAGCCCCACTGGAGGTCTGGCGGGCAAGA
>JBOGNW010000231.1:0-3932 GCA_050747425.1 Candidatus Acidiferrales bacterium | reverse complement strand
GGCTGGGCGAATTTGACGTACACCAGCGTGCCGCCCCGAAAGTCAATTCCGTAGGCCGGTCCCCCTTTTACCCACAGCGAAATTGCCCCCGCCAGAATCAATACCCAGGAGGTGATGATGAAGTGCCACTTCCAGCGCAGAAAGTTGAAATTGGGCTGATGGAAAAACTCGATCATCTCAAATGCTCAAGGTGGCGGCGCGCGGCTGCCGGCTCAGCATGAACTCGAACAGCGCCCGCGACACATAAACGGCGCTAAAGAGATTGGCCAGTAATCCCCAGCCCAGCGTGACAGCAAAGCCCTTGGTGGGTCCCGTCCCGAACATAAAGAGGAAGCCGGCGGCAATCATGGTGGTGAAGTTAGTGTCCAGGATGGTGGTGAGGGCGCGGTCGAAGCCGGTCTCTACCGCCGACACCACGGTCTTTCCCACACGCAACTCCTCGCGGATGCGCTCGAAGACTAGGACGTTGGCATCCACCGCCATGCCAATGGTCAAAGCGATACCCGCAATGCCCGGAAGCGTCAGGGTGGCTCCGAAATAAGCCAGCACCGCCAGCAGAATGATGAGGTTGAGCACGAGCGCCACAACCGCGTTCACCCCCGCCAGTCGGTAGTAAAACAACATGAATAAGACCACGGCCGCCAGCCCCACCACCGAGGCGATGAAGCCCGCGCGGATCGAGTCGGCGCCCAGCGAAGCCCCGACGGTGCGCTCTTCCAGAAATCGGATCGAAGCCGGCAGGGCGCCCGAGCGCAGATCCACCGCTAGGTCGCGCGCCTCCTCCAGCGAAAACTGCCCGGTGATGCGGCCAGAATCCTCGATGCGGCTCTGGATGGTGGCCACCGACTGGATGCGGTTATCGAGCACCACTGCCAGCAACTGGCCGATGTTTTGCTCGGTGAAGGGGCCGAAGCGCGCGGCGCCCTCGCGGCTAAGCGAGAAGGAAATCTGATAGGTGCCGGTGCTTTCGGGGTTGATTTCGGCGCGCGCGGTGCGCAGGTCCCGTCCGGTAACCGCCGAGGTGCGGCTGACGATGTACCAGGCTGGCTCACCCTCACGGTTGCGTCGGGCGCCGGCGCTCTCGCGCAGCAGCATGGAATCGGGCGGCAGCAGGCCGCCGGTCTTGCCCAGAGCTTCGCTCTCGGTGGCGAAAGGGCCTTCCTTGACCAGTTTGATTTCCAGCATCGCCGTGGATTGCAGCCGCCCCTTCACCCGCTCCTCGTCCTCCACGCCCGGTAACTGCACCAGGATTTCCCACTCCCCCCGGCCGTGCTCGGCGATGGTGGGTTCGGTCACACCCAGCTCATCGATGCGCGTGCGGATGATCTCGATCGAAGTGCGCAGCGTTTCTTGGCGGAGCTGCGACGCATAGCTGGGTGTCATTTCCAACACCAGGCCGCTTTGCTCCCCGCCCAGCGAGCCCAGCGTGTAGGCGCCCGAATATTGGTCCTGCAAATGGCTGCGAGCCCGGTCGAGCTGCTCGGGAGGAATCCCCAGCACTTGCACATGGGTGGCGTCGGTCTTGCGCGCCGACTCGACGTTGATCCCTTGCTCGCGCAGTTGGCCGGGCAGCCGCTCGGCCAGTTGGTCGGTTTCGATGTTGACCGCTTCGTCTACCTGCACTTGCAGAATCAAGTGCATGCCCCCGCGGAGGTCGAGGCCCAGGCTGAGCCGGCGGCTCACGTTCTCTCGCAGGTCGGCCACGCTGGTGGGAAAAGAAAAGTGCGCTTTCCCATCGGTTCCGCGGCGAAAACAGGTAAGCCCCACCAGGCAGAGCAGCACCACCGTTAAGATGATCGTAGCTTTCCAACGCAGGTTGGGCTTCATAGCTGTGGGCTAGCTGGTTCCGCGGGCGGCGGGGCTGGCGGACTGTTCCTCCTTCTTCGTAGGCTGGTGGCCGGCAATGGCGGAGCGGGAAACTTCAATCCGCACCTGGTCGGCGATGCGCAGTTGTATCACATCCTCGCGCAATCCGACGATGGTTCCATAAATGCCGCCGGAGGTCACAACTTTGTCGCCGGTCTTCAGCGCCGACAGCATCTGTTCCTGCCGTTTCCGTTGCCGCTGGGCCGGCAAAATGAGCAGGAAATAGAAAATCGCCAGCATCAGCAGCAGGGGAACCAGCGCCGTCCAAGCCCCGGCGGGCTGCGACTGAAGAAAGGCGAGCAAACTCATCCTCTCTCAAAAACAAGAAAATCCCGCCCGGTGCACTGACTGCGGGCCTTACGGGCAGGGTGCAACTCACTCGCGAGAAGAAATAGAATGCCCCGACCTCCCAGGTCCTGTCAAGGCAGAGGCTCGAGTTGCGTCTCAGTCTACTTGTGCATGTAGCTTAGCACTTGCGCGAAGAAGTCCCTGTGCGCCCCGGCCACGGTTACGTCAGCGAAAGCCGCGCCGATGCTGCGGTTCTCGACCGGCCCTCGCTTCTCGCTCAGGGCGCGAAAGGCCTCGTTCACCTTGTCTAACCCCTCCGCATTTGGGGTGATCAGGACCACATAGCGCACCCCGGGATTGTCGGTGTGCACCTGCTCGACCTGAAGGGCATAGTAGAGGATGCTGCCGTTCCCCAGCAGCTCGTCGTAGGTTGGCTTGCTGTACTTGTTCCACAAGTCGCGCCACTCCTGTCCCTTCCCGGGCTGGACTTGCGAGGAGGAGGCCACCAGATAGCCCGAAACTGCCCCGGTGGACGTTGCCTTGGCCTGGTGGGTGAGAGAGCGCAGGTAATAATCTCGGTGCATCGTCGCCGCCAGCTGAGCGGGGTTGGGCGCCAGCTTCAGCAGCTCCTGGCGCGTGTGTTCAATGCCGGCCTGGCTCGTGGAACTCCACCAGATGCCGTGCGTGGCCTCGTTCGGCAGGTGCACCACAGTGGAGAACGAGCCCCAATCCACTAGCGTTCCGCTCGCGGTCATCCGCTCCAAGATGGGTCGGGAATCTTTCTCGAAACTTGCCGTGAAGTCACCCCACTTGTCGCGCGGGACGCTCCACTCGGCTACATAGGTAAAGACGGGAGCTTCTTGCTGCTGAGCTTGGCCCACCAACGGAGTCACCACTAGCAAGCAGAAAATAGCTAGAGAGAGAGAAACTCGCTTGGACATTATCTTGCCCTCCAGGGAAGAGACTTGATTTGCGGCCCACGTACTCTACGGGCTAGGCCGGGCGTTGTCAACACGAGGGACTTAGGGGTTTCGTCCCGCCAGAGCGATGGAGTCGGCGCTCAAACCGGCGTCAACGACTTCGACGAAGGTGAGGTCGCCCGTCGAGTCGTTGATCTCGAACAGTGAGACGTTCCCTGTGGAGAGATTGGTGACGTAGCCAAACTGCCCCGACGGGTCAACCACAACTTGATGCGGCCCCGATCCCGGCGTGTCAGGCGCCACCGAGTTGACAAACGTCAGCGCCCCCGTGTCGGTGTTCACAGTGTAGACCGACACCAGCCCCGCTCCTTGCAGAACCACGTAAGCGAATTCGCCCGAGGGATGAACCGCGACGGAGTCGGCCCCGAATCCCGCCGCCACCCCACCGTTCAAGGTCAGCGCCCCCGTGTTGGTGTTGATGCTGAAGACCGACACCGTGCCGGCCAGCAAGTTTCCCGCATAAGCAAGCTCGCCCGACGGATGCACAACGATGGACTCGGCGTCGCCCCCGGCCGCGACCTCGCCCTCCGAGGTCAACCGCCCCGTGGTAGTATTCACCGAATACATCGAGACTGTCCCGGAGCCGAAATTGGCCGCATAGGCGAATTGGCCTGTGGGATCGACGGCAATGTCGGTCGGGTTGGCGCCCGCGGCCACGGTTCCGAGTGAGGTTAGCTCTCCGGTGATGGTGTTGATGGAATATTGGGTGACGTTGTTCGAGCCTTCGTTGGCCACGTAGGCAAACTGGCCCGAGGGATGAACCGCCACCGCCACCGGGTCAATTCCCGCGCCCACCGT
>JBOGNW010000230.1:0-8234 GCA_050747425.1 Candidatus Acidiferrales bacterium | reverse complement strand
GGGCCGTGGCGGCGGGCAGTAATGTTGTCTCCCGTGGCACTGAAGCTCGGCAGGGGGACCCGCTACTTGCCGTGGGCACGCGCCTCGGCTACCCGGAAATCTCGCTGCTGGGGCAGGTGGGCCGCTCGCAAGTGCCGGTGTTCCGGCGTCCCCGCGTCGCCGTGCTTTCAACGGGAGACGAAGTGGTTCCCGTTGACGTCCAACCCGGCCCGCACCAGATTCGCAATAGCAACAGCTATTCGATTGCCGCCCAGGTTCGGCTGAGCGGGGGAGAGCCTGTCTTGCTGGGCCAGGCCCGCGATGAGCTCGCAGAGCTTGAGCGGCTCATCCGCCGCGGCCTGGAGGAAGACTTATTGGTGCTGTCCGGCGGCGTCTCGATGGGCAAGTATGATTTCGTTGAAGTCATCCTGCGCAAGTTGGGGGCCAAGTTTCACTTCGATGAAGTCGCCATCCGTCCCGGGCGACCCGTAGTGTTTGCCGCCTGCCAGGATAAGTTTATTTTCGGCCTGCCCGGGAATCCGGTATCCACCATGGTTACCTTTGAGCTTTTTGTAGCTCCGGCACTGGCGTTGCTGGCCGGAGCGCCGGCGCTGCCGTTGCGTTTCCTCAAAGCCCGGCTGGCCGAACGGATCGAGCAAAAAACTCAACTGACCCTTTTCTTGCCTGCATGTCTGGAAGGGGAGGGCAGCGAGGTAGCCGTGCGGCCGGTCGCCTACCAGGGCTCCGGGGACGTGGTGGCGGTAGCGCGCGCCGACTGTTTTCTGGTCGTTCCCTCCACTGTCCAACATCTCGAGGCGGGCGCCTGGGTGGATGTTCTCCCGCGGCGCGGATAGACTTCTGCGATGCGCAAACGGTTGAGCCATTACGGTCGCGCCGGACGAGCCCGCATGGTGGATGTCAGCGCCAAGCCCGCTACGGTGCGCCAGGCGCGGGCGCACGCCTTCGTCAAAATGAAGCCGGCGGTAGTCCGGGCGGTTCGCGGCCTCAAAACTCCCAAGGGGAACCCGCTCGAAATCGCCCGCATCGCCGGCATCGCCGCCGCCAAGCGCACCGCCGAGCTCATTCCCCTCTGCCATCCTTTGACCCTCACTCATATTGAAGTGGCTGCCGAGTTATGCCAGAATGGCGTGCGCGTCACCTCCAGTGTCCGCTCTACGGGACCCACCGGCGTAGAGATGGAGGCGTTGACCGCGGTCACGGTCGGGGCGCTGACCGTCTATGACATGTGTAAGGCGCTGGACCGTAGCATGGAGCTGCAAGACATCTACCTGCTCGAGAAAACGGGGGGCAAAAGCGGCCCCTATCGGCGCCGGCGGTCAGCGAAGCGGAGGGCTCGGTCGTAGCCATGGCGGGCAAGTCAGCGATCAAAATCCTGGTCGTGGAAGATAACCCCGCGGTGCTGGAACTGCTCCGCAAGGGCATCGAGCCCTTTGCCCAGGTGGTTACGGCCGGCGATGGCGCCGATGGCTTCCTCAAAGCCATCGAGGAAAAACCTGACCTCGTCGTCTCCGACTATCAAATGCCCGGGCTGAATGGCCACCAGTTGTACGAAAAACTGCGCGCCCGCGAGGAAACCAAGAAGATTCTCTTTATTTTCATCGCCTCCAAGTCCGACATCGAAGAAAAGCTGCGGCAGCACACCGACGGCGTCGAGGATTACATCCCCAAGCCCTTCTTCCTCCGTGAGCTCGTCGGACGCGCCAAGAAAATCGCCGACCGCCTTCATCTGGAGAAACTCCAGACCGCCGCCCGCCGCCCGGGCGTCATCGAAGGCCGCCTGGAGGAGATGAATGTCATCGACCTCTTTCAGTCGCTCGAAATGGGCCAGAAGTCCTGCTCGCTCACCCTTGCCCGCGCCGCCGAGAAATGCCAGATTTACCTCGAGAACGGACAGGTCTACGATGCCGCCCTGGGAAACGTCACCGGCGACGACGCCGTCTACAAAGTCGTGGAGTGGAACGACGGCACCTTCGAGATTGATTTCAGCGGCAAGTCGCCCCAGCGCCGCACCACTCGCTCCACCCAGGGCCTGCTGATGGAAGCCCTGCGCATTCTCGACGAAGCCCGCCGCGACCAGGTGCAGAGCTGATGGCCTCCGCCTACCGCGCGGCCCTTGTGACCGTCAGCGATTCCGTCGCCCAGGGTACCCGCCAGGACCTCTCCGGCGCCGTCGTCGCCCGCCTGCTGGAAGCAGCCGGCTGGACCGTGCGCTCCACCGAAGTTCTCCCTGACGACTTCACCTTGCTGCGCGAGCGCCTGGCTGCTCTGACCTCCGACGTGGATGTGGACGCCGTCTTCACCACTGGCGGTACCGGCGTCGGGCCCCGCGACCGCACCCCCGAAGCCACCACCGCCGTCATGGAGCGCTCCCTCCCCGGCCTTGCCGAGCTCATGCGTCGCGAAGGGATGAAGAAAACTCCCCTGGCCGCCCTCTCCCGCGCCGTGGTGGGCGTGAAAGGAAAAACTGTCCTCGTCAATCTCCCCGGCGCGCCCGAGGGGGCCGAGGATTCCTTGCGGGCCGTTCTGCCGCTCTTGCCGCATGCCGTTGGCCTACTGCGAGGCGAACCGGTGCATCCGGCGGCCGCTGCTCCTGCGCCGCTGTCCGAGCCTGTGCCGGACGCGCCCGTCGAAGTCGAACCAGCCTCCTCCCTCGAGCCCGCGGCGCCGGCCGGTGACACTCCGGCCGCCGAAGAACCGCTTGGCAACGATGAGCCCGTTTGATAGCGTGAGGAGCGTCTAAGGATGCCGCAAGATTACGTCCCCATCTTGATGTTCGCCGGGCTGGCCTTCCTTTTTCCCGCCGTCACTCTCTGGATTGCCCGCTTCTTGCGGCCCGAGGCGCGCAACATCGGCTCGCGGCTCGAGCCTTACGAGTGCGGCATCAAGCCCGAAGGCGACGCCCGCGGCCGCTTCGGCGTGCGTTTCTACGTCATCGCCATTCTCTTCGTCATCTTCGATGTGGAAGTGGTTTTCCTTTTTCCCTGGGCGGTCCAGTACAAGGCTTTGGGTCTGTTCGGCTTGATTGAAATGGTGGTGTTCCTGGGCATCCTCATCATCGGCTACATCTGGCTCTACAAGAAAGGCGCTTTGGAATGGATCTAGTCGCCGGGCCCGAGGAGTTCGCCGGGGCCCGTGCGCGAGGATAGGCGCGTGGGAGACGAAGAGAAAAAAGAGCCGCCCCAGCCGGAGGCCGGCACGCCCGAATCGGGCAAGCCCGCTGCTCCCGCCGCGAGGCCGGCCGCACCGGCCAGGCCTAAGCCCCCCGCGCCCGAGCCGCTCGACAACGAATTGGTCCGCCGCCTGCGCACCCGCTTTGGCGACGCCATCGGCGCCTCCACCCTCGATCGCCAGCAGGCCATCGTCGTCGTTTCCCCCGCGCGCTTGCTCGAAGTCGGCCGCTATCTCCGCGACGAGGAGAAATTCGACTTCCTCACCGACTTGACCGCCCTCGACCTCTTCGACCGCCAGCCCCGCTTCGAGGTGGTCCTCAACCTTTACTCCTTCACCCGCAATGAGCGCCTGCGCCTGAAGGTCCCCGTGGACGCCGCTTGTCCCTCTGTCGTCGGCCTGTGGGGCGTGGCCAACTGGCTGGAGCGGGAGTGCTTCGATATGTTCGGCGTCGTCTTCGAGGGGCATCCCGATCTGAAGCGCATCCTTATGCCAGACGACTGGCGCGGACACCCGCTGCGCAAGGACTACGACATTCTCCAGCAGGATACCCAGTGGGTGAAAGAAAACCTGGGAATCGAGAGCGGGCAATAGCCATGGCCGCCGACAAAACCCCCGGCGTCAGCACCACGGTTCTCGGCGCCGATGAAATCATTCTCAACATGGGCCCCCAGCACCCCTCCACTCACGGCGTGCTGCGCGTCAAGCTGAAGCTCGACGGCGAAAAAGTCATTGCCTCGGAATGCGTGATTGGCTACCTGCACCGCGGCGTCGAAAAAATCGGCGAGAATCGCCCCTATACGCAGTTCGCCCCCTACGTAGACCGCACCGACTACGTGGCCGCGGTTTCGAACGGCCTCGGCTACTGCGAAGCCGTGGAGAAGCTGCTGGGGGCCGAAGTCCCGCCCCGCGCCCGTTGGGTGCGGGTGATTTTGACCGAGCTCCAGCGCCTCGCCAGCCACTTGCTCTGGCTCGGCACCCACGCCCTCGACATCGGCGCCATCACCCCGCTCTTCTACACCTTCCGCGAGCGCGAAGAAATTCTGAAGATTTTTGAGAAATACTGCGGCGCCCGCCTCACCACCCACGCCTTCCGCATCGGCGGCCTCCTGTACGAGACCTATGACGGCTTCGAGAAGGACGTTAAGCGCTTTACCCAGGACTTCGATAAGCGCATCAACGAGTACGGAGAGCTGCTTACCGAAAACCGCATCTGGGTCGAACGCACCCGCAACATCGGCATCCTCACCCGCGAGGATGCCATTGACATGGGCGCCACTGGTCCCGTGCTCCGCGGCTCTGGCGTCCGCTGGGACATCCGCAAGGCCTTCCCTTACGAGGCCTACGACCAGTTCGAGTTCGACATCCCGACCGGCGACCGCGGCGATACCTACGACCGCTACCTGGTGCGCCTGGAAGAAATGCGCCAATCGCGGCGCATCATCCTCCAGGCCGTGGATACAATTCCCGAGGGCGCCATCATGGCGCGGGTGGGGAAGGTCATCAAGCCGCCCCCCGGCGAGGTCTATCACTCCATTGAGGCCCCCAAGGGCGAGCTGGGCTATTACATCGTCAGCGACGGCACCATCCAGCCCTCCCGGCTGCGCATCCGGCCGCCGTCCTTTGTGAACTTGCAATTGCTGGACAAAATGGTGCGCGGCCACCTGGTCGCCGACGTGGTCGCCATCATCGGCACCATCGATATTGTCTTGGGAGAAGTGGACCGCTAACTCCACCGCGAGGTCAGTGACCACCGGGCGATGACGGCTCTTATGGAAGCGGCGGGACCCTACTGGTTCTACATCGCCGCTTTGATTCGCATTGTGGTGGTTTTCCTCGGGCTTTCCTTGCTGGTGGCCTACCTCGTCTACGCCGAGCGCAAAATCTTGGCCCACCTCCAGGTTCGTCTCGGCCCCATGCGCGTCGGCCCCCACGGCCTGCTGCAACCCATTGCCGACGGCCTCAAGCTCTTGCTCAAAGAGGACATCAGCCCCGCCGGCGCCGACCGCGCCCTCTTCTGGCTGGCGCCCGTCATCAGCGTCATTGCCGCCTTCACCGGCTTCGCCCTGGTTCCCTTCGGACCCAATTTTGCCGTTACCGATGTCAACGTCGGCCTGCTGTTTCTCATTGGAATTTCTTCCCTCGGCATCCTGGGAATTATTCTCGGCGGCTGGGCGTCGAACAGCCATTACCCCTTGCTGGGCGCCCTGCGCTCCAGCGCCCAGTTAGTCAGCTACGAAGTGGCGCTGGGCTTCTCGCTGGTGAGCGGGCTGCTGCTGGCCGGCACTCTCAGTATGCAGAAAATTGTCGAGGCGCAAGCGGAGCAGGGAATCTGGTTCGTGTTTTTGCAGCCCGTGGCCTTTTTGATTCTTCTGGTGGCTGCCCTCGCCGAAACCAATCGCAACCCCTTTGATCTCCCCGAAGCCGAATCCGAGCTGGTCGGCGGCTTCCATACCGAGTACAGCGGCTTCCGCTTCTCGCTCTACTTTCTGGCCGAATACGCCGCCATGGTGCTGGTCAGCTCCGTCGCCGTGACCCTGTTTCTCGGCGGCTGGCTGCGGCCCTTCGCCGGCGTGCCCGTGCTCGACACCCTGACCTTCATGGCTCCGCTGCTCCTTTTCGGCTGGGCCGCGTTTTGGTGCGTCCAGCACGTGCGCCGCCTTCCCGGTGATCTGGAGTGGCGCTGGCAACGGCTGCTGCTCTGGCTCTTGGCGGCGGGGGCCGCCTTCCTGGTTTTGGTTCTCTCGGTTCCTTCTGTGCCCGGCCTCCCCGGTTCTTTTCCGCTGCTGACCGCTCTGCAAGGCTCTTTCTGGTTCATGGTCAAGGTCTGCGCGCTGCTCTACTCCTTCATCTGGTTTCGCGGCACTTTTCCCCGCTACCGCTTTGACCAATTGATGAGTCTGGGCTGGCAGTTCCTGATTCCGCTCTCCATTGTCAACGTCATCTTCTGCGGCTTGGGGATTGTCTTGAGCCAGAGGCTCGGGTGGAGTTACTGGGGCAGCCTGTGGCTGGCGAGCGCCGCCACCGCGCTGGCGGCGGTCCTCTTGGCCCGCTGGCGGGAAAGGGGAACCGAATGAGCTTCTATCAAGCCACCTTCTTCGTTCTGGCTGTGGCGGCCGTCGCCTCCGCCGTCATGGTGATTACCCGGCGCAACCCCGTCCACAGCGCCATTTACTTGATTCTCACCCTGCTCTCCGTCGCCCTGCTCTATCTCCAGCTCCAGGCCGAGTTCCTGGCCGCGGTGCAGATTATTCTCTACATCGGCGGCATCATGGTGCTGTTCATTTTTGTCATTATGCTGGTCCGCCTGGATGTTACCGCCCGCCAGGCGCCCTACAACCAGCAGTGGCTCGTGGCCAGCGTCGCCACCGGCCTCTTGCTGCTGGAGCTGGCGGCGGTGATTTACATGGGGAGCGGCACCGCCCCGCTGCCCCAGGCGCCCCCGGGAGCCTTGCAGCCCAATACCGAGCAGATCGGCCTGGCGTTGTTTCAAACCTACTTGCTGCCCTTCGAGATCGCCTCCGTCCTTCTCCTGGTGGCGATGGTGGGGGCGGTGCTCATGGCGCAGAAGAGGTAACACGAAAATGGTCCCCACCTGGCACTACTTGATGCTGGCCGCGGCCCTCTTCACCATCGGCGTCATCGGCGTCCTCACCCGCCGCAACGTCATCATCATCCTGATGTCGCTCGAGCTCATCCTGAACGCGGTCAATCTCAACTTGATTGCTTTCTCGCGCCAGCTCGGAAATGTCACCGGGCACATTTTCGCCCTCTTTGTCATCACCGTGGCCGTGGCCGAGGCCGCCGTCGGCCTGGGAATTCTGATTGCTTTGTTCCGCAACCACGAGACTGTGAATGCGGACGAAATTGACCTCTTGAAAGGCTGAAGGGGCGCGTATGGGTTTGACGGCGTTTGACGGCGTTTGGCTCATCCCGCTGCTGCCCGCCGCCAGCGCTCTCTTGATGCTGCTGGTCGGCCGGCGCCTCAGCCGTGCGGCGGTAAGCTGGCTCTGCTGCGGGACCGTGGGCGCGTCCTTTCTTCTGTCCTTGGACATCTTTGCCAAACTTCTGGCCCTGCCCGCCGAAGAGCGTTTCCGCGAAGTCGTCCTCTTCACTTGGATTCCGTCGCTCCCCCTGCAAACGGCCGCCGGCCCCGGTGTCTTCGAGGTCGCCTGGGGTTACCTCATCGACCCGCTCTCCACGGTCATGATTCTCGTGGTCAGCGGCGTCGGCTTCCTGATTCACGTCTACTCGGTCGGCTACATGGCTCACGAGGGCGGCTACTACCGCTACTTCGGCTATTTGAACTTGTTCATGTTCATGATGCTGACCCTCGTCCTGGCCAACAATTTCCTCGTGCTCTTCGTCGGCTGGGAGGGCGTGGGGCTGTGCTCCTACTTGCTGATTGGCTTCTGGTTCAAGAAGAAAAGCGCCGCCGACGCCGGCAAGAAAGCTTTCATCGTCAACCGCGTGGGCGACGCCGGCTTCGTGCTCGGCATTCTGCTCGTCGCCACCACCTTCGGCACCGTGAATTTCTTGGCCGTCAACGCCAAACTCGCCGCCGCCGCCGGAGGTATTTCCTCCGGCGTCCTCACCGCCATCACGCTGCTGCTTTTTATGGGCGCCACCGGCAAGTCGGCGCAAATCCCGCTTTACGTCTGGCTTCCCGACGCCATGGAAGGGCCCACCCCCGTCAGCGCTCTCATCCACGCCGCCACCATGGTCACCGCCGGCGTCTACATGGTCTCTCGCGCCAACGCCCTCTTCCAACTTGCGCCGGAAACTCTCCTAACCGTGGCGGTCATCGGTGCAACTACGTCCATATTCGCCGCTTCCATCGGCCTCGTCCAAAACGACATCAAGCGCGTGCTCGCCTATTCCACCATCAGCCAGCTCGGCTACATGTTCCTGGCCTGCGGGATGGGCGCCTTCGCCGCCGGCGTCTTCCATCTCTACACCCACGCCTTTTTCAAGGCCCTGCTTTTCCTGGGTTCCGGCGCCGTCATCCACGCCCTGAGCGGCGAGCAGGACATCCGCAAAATGGGCGGCCTCTGGCAGAAGCTGCC
>JBOGNW010000229.1:0-2904 GCA_050747425.1 Candidatus Acidiferrales bacterium | reverse complement strand
ACGACGCCTTCTACGACGCCGTGGGCGCTATCCTGATTCGCCAACTGACCAACGCCAGCCTCTCGGTCGGCTCCTACTGGTACACCGCCTGGCTGAACGCCGGCCGACCGCCACTCCCCGCCCAATAGACTGGACCATTAGTTGATTGGTTCATCGGTTGAGTGGTTCATCGGTTTATTGATTCAGGGCCTCTGTGGTAAACCTCTCCTGTGCCTGAGTTTGTCCCCGACTGGATTGCCCGTCTGCCCAAGGCTGAGCTGCATTTACATCTCGAAGGCTCGGCCACGCCGGAAACACTCGTGGCGCTGGCGCGCGAGCGGGGCCGTCAGCTCTCGCTGGCAGAAGTCACGCGGCGCTACGCCTACGGCCGCAACTTTCTCAGCTTTCTCTTGGCCTTCAAATGGGTCAGCGAACAATTGTGCACCCCGGCCGACTACGCTTTTCTCCTGCGGGCGCTCCTCGAGCGACTTCACCGTGAAAATGTCCTCTACGCCGAAATCACGCTCTCGGCAGGCGTGGTGTTGTGGAAACAACAGGACCTGGAGGCAACTTTCTTGGCTGTGCGCCAGGCGACGGAAGGGGCGCAACGGAAGCATCCGGTGGAAGTGCGCTGGATTGTAGACGCCGTGCGCAACTTCGGGGCGCGGCACGTCAGTCAGGTCGCCGACTACGCCCTGCGCTGGAAGGACGCTGGGGTGGTGGCCTTCAGCATCGGCGGCGAGGAGCGCGGCGCCCCGCCGGAGACGTTCCGCGCCACCTTCGACCGGGTGCGCGCCGCTGGCCTGCACGTAACCGTGCATGCGGGAGAAACCGTGGGCCCCCGGAGCATCTGGGGCGCTCTGCGCGCCCTGGGGGCGGAGCGCATCGGGCACGGCCTGGCGGCTTTTCGCGACCCCAAGCTCGTCGCTTGGCTGGCCGAGCAAAAAATTCCTCTCGAAGTGTGTCCTTCGAGCAACCTGCGCACCGGCGCCCTGCACAAACACACTGGCAGCCACGACCTGCGGCGGCACCCGCTGGTGGATTATGTTCGCCGCGGGGTCCCCGTCACTCTCAACACGGACGACCCGGGCCTGTTCGAGACCACGCTCAACCAGGAATACGCCCTCGCCCACCGCCTGGGCCTAACGCGCGAAGAGCTAGTGCGCGTCAGCCAAACAGCCTTCGAGGTGGCTTTCTGCGGGGATCGGGCGCGTCGCGCCCTGCTCGAGCGGTTCCGAGCTTCCGTGATCTCTCTTTCCGCCTGAGGGTTGAAACCCCGCCCCGGACCGCATCCAAATTATTGTGGCGTCGGAGCTTGACAACGGCGCCGGCAACGGCTACAACTGGTGGTCCGCAGAGTCAGGAACACCTCTTGTTGCCGGGCTACAGGGGACGCCAACCCGGCCGATGAACCAGAAAGCCTATAACGAACTAGAAACTCTTCCTCTGCGGGTTCGGGAGAAGCGTCACTTCGGGCGCTTCCGCCTCCCGGTCTCCGTGCTGATTGAAGTCCGCTGGAAGGGGCGCTTGCTGCCCCTGGCCGATGCCCCTGACTTGGAAGACATCGGCGCCATGGGGGCGGCGTTTTGCCTGGCGCAGGGGCCGCTGCCGCCCGTGGGCGCCCAGCTTGAGATCGCGATTCCGCTCCGCGCCGAGGGCCGAGAGGCGCGTCTGTGCGCTTGCTGTCGCGGGCGCGTGGTGCGGCACGACCGGCCGAACCGTGTGGCCGTTTACTTCGAGGACATTGAGTTTGTTCCCGAAGATCGGCCCGCCCAGCCAGCCGAGGCCAGAGCTCGATCCCGGGTCTCCGCCTAGCGCTCCACGCCGAAGTAGAGGCGGGCGGTGGCGCGGTACTCGAGCACTTTCTTGCCCTCGAGCGCCATCTCCAACTCGGTGACCCGCGCCCAGCGCAGCCCGCGCACGGTGCGCGCCGCCTCCGCCACTGCATTCTCGGCGGCGTGGGCGAAACTCTGCTTCGAGACCCCAACCACCTCAATCACTTTCTGCGCCATGGTCAGCCCTCCTACAAGAAAAAACTGCGGCGCCAGCCTAGCAGAAGATTTTTTGGCACGCGAGCTTGACATCCGCCCCGCCGCCGTGTAAAAAGGACGGGCCGCAGGAACGCCGCAGGCCAGAAACTTTCACTCGTTGCGGGTTGCAGGGGACGCGTCCCCGGCAACCCATGGCTCAAACGTATTCGGCTTCATCGCTCTCCAAACCTCTGCCGCGCGAGCGGCGCGTGTTTCATCGTTACGAGCGGCCCTGCGCGCTCGCGCTCCAAGCTTGCTGGAACGGCCAGGCGCTCCCTCTCGACCGTCCCCTGAACGGCGAAACCATCAGCGGCGGGGGCGTGGTGCTTTGCCTGACCGAAGGTCCGCTGCCGCCCGTGGACACGGAGCTCGAGGTGAGCTTTCCGCTGGTGGAGCGACCCTTCCACCCGGGCCGGGTCTCCGCCCGGTGCCGGGCGCGCGTGCTACGCCACGAAGGGCCGAGCCGTGTGGTGGTGCGATTCCAGGAGGTCGAGCTGGTGCGCGAGGAGCGCCCCAGCGGCTTGCCGTTTCCGCTGCTGGCTAAGGTCTAAGCTACCGCAGCATTTCAATCCTGCCGCGCTTGCTCTTCGGGCGGGCGCACTTTGCGAAACGCGGCGTAGAGCAGAAGGTCGTAGACGATTTTCAGCCCACTGCCAATGAAGAGCGGCGCGGAGAGCGTGGCCACCGACTGCATCAGCCAGCCAGCGAACGACGGCGCGGCCGCCCACGATATGTTCCGCGTCAGATTAGTCACCCCGCTGGCGAAGGTGCGCTCGGCGGGCGCCACCAGCGCCAGCGTATAAGACTGGCGCGTGGGCACGTCCATCCGCGCCAGCCCTTCTCGCAGCAAAAACAAAACGGCCGCCCAGCCAAAGCTGGGCACGAAAGGCACTGC
>JBOGNW010000228.1:0-1710 GCA_050747425.1 Candidatus Acidiferrales bacterium | reverse complement strand
GGGCTAAAGCTCGAAGGCGCGCTCCGAGACTTTGCCCTCGACGTCAATGGGAAAATCTGCCTCGACATCGGCAGCTCGACCGGCGGCTTCACCGACTGCCTGCTCCAGCACGGCGCCCGGCGCGTTTATGCCGTGGACGTCGGCAAAGGACAACTCGACTGGAAACTCCGTCAGGATCAGCGCGTGGTGGTTCGCGAAGGATTAAACGCCCGCTACCTGAAGCCCGGGGACGTTGGTGAGCCCGTGGAACTAGTGACAATGGATGTGGCTTTCATCTCGCTGGAGAAAATCCTGCCCGCGTCGCGCGACTGCGCCAAACCCGGCGCCGTCTTCCTTCTGCTGGTCAAGCCGCAATTCGAGTTGAGCCGTGGTCAGGTGGGCAAGGGCGGCATCGTACGCGACCCGGCGCTACAACGGCAGGCGGTGGAAAAGATCACGCGCGCTGCGGCCGCGCTGGGCCTGGCGAACCTCGCCGTGCGCGAATCATGCCTGCCAGGCGCCGAAGGTAACCGCGAGTTTTTTCTCTGCGGCCGACTCGTGTAGAATCGCCCTCGATGAAGCTCAAAGCGGTCGGAATCATCTCCAAGCCCAAGAAGGAAGACATCTGCGCCGTCGCCCCGCAATTGCTCGACTGGCTGGCGAAGCACAACCTCCGCGCCTTCTACGATGAGGAGACGGCGGGATGCCTGGGGCGAAAAGACGGCTTACAACGTCAACAAATACCCTCCAAGGTGGACTTACTCATCGTGCTGGGGGGTGATGGGACGCTGCTGGCCACGGTGCGGCTGGTCGAAAAGCACCCGGTGCCCATTCTCGGGGTCAATCTGGGCCACCTGGGCTTTCTCACCGAAATCACCGTCGAGGAGATTTATTCGGTCCTAGAAGACGTGCTGGCCGACCGGCACCGGCTCGACCGGCGCGTCATGTTGGAGGCAGAGGTGGAGCGCGACGGGCGGCGCGTTGCGGCGCACCAGGCTCTGAACGACGTCGTGCTGCACAAAGCGGCCATCGCCCGCATCGTGGACTTGGACGTTTCGGTAGACGGCGTGTTTGTCTCGCACATCCGGGCCGACGGGCTGATTGTGGCCACCCCCACCGGCTCGACCGCCTACTCGCTCGCCGCCGGCGGCCCCATCGTGCTGCCCAGCGCCGAGGTCATGGTGGTCACGCCCATCGCCCCGCACATGCTGACCAACCGGCCGCTGATTATCCCCGGAAATTGCACCGTAGAAGTGAGCCTGCGCCACCGCGATGAAGCCGTGCATATGACAGTGGATGGCCAGGTGAGCGAAGAAGTGGAGGAAGGCGACCGACTGCGGGTGCGGCGCTCGGGGCGCGTGGTGGAATTGATTGTCTCGCCGCGCCGGAACTATTTCGAGGTGCTGCGCCGCAAACTGCGCTGGGGCGCCGAGCCCTAAGCGGCAGCGCGGGGATGCCCGCGGCGCCACAGCCAGGTGGCCGCGGCCAGCAGCGCCGTCAGGCCCAGGATGAGGAACTCCATCCAGCTCATCCGCACCAGCAGCACCAGGCAGAATCCGATACCGAGCAGAGAAAGAAACGGCGCTGCCGGCACGCGAAAAGCCGCGGGCGTGGCCCTTCGCCGACGGAAAACCAGCACAGCGGCGCAGCCCGAACCGTACAGCAGTAATCGTGCCACCGCCGAGAGGCTGACGTTCCACGCGAAACTCCCGTAAACCGCCAAAGCGTAGG
>JBOGNW010000227.1:0-2140 GCA_050747425.1 Candidatus Acidiferrales bacterium | reverse complement strand
AAGTAGGCGTCAATGTACTGCTGCGCCTCTTTGGGCTCGATGCCCAGCCGCGAGGCCAGCCCGTAGGCCGTCAGCCCGTAAATGATGCCGAAGTTAATCATCTTAGCCACGCGGCGGTGCTCGGAAGTTTGCATCAGCGGCGGCACGCCCAGGACTTCTTCGGCGGTGCGGGCGTGGACGTCCTCGCCGCGCACGAAGGCGTCCACCAGTACCGGGTCTTCGGAAAAGTGCGCCAGCACCCGCAGCTCGATTTGCGAATAGTCGCCCGCAAGGAGCTGCCAGCCGGGCTCGGCCACGAAGGCGGCGCGGATTTTGGCCGCCAGCTCGCCGCGGATGGGGATGTTTTGCAGATTGGGGTCGGAGGAGGAAAGCCGCCCGGTGGCCGTGGCCATCTGGTGGAAGCTGGTGTGCAGGCGGCCGGTGCGCGGATGAATTTTCGTCGGCAGGACGTCAATGTAGGTGGACTTGAGCTTTTGCAGCTCGCGGTAGTCGAGCGCGAGCCGGGGGAGCTCGTGCAGCGACGCCAGGTCTTCCAGCACGTCGGCGGCGGTCGAGGTCACTTTGCCCCGGCCGTGGCGCGTGGGTCGCGGCAGCATCAATTTCTCGAAAAGGATTTCGGCGAGCTGCTTGGGGGAGTTCAGATTGAACTCCGTGCCCGCCAGCTCGTAGATGCGCCGCGTGAGCGCGTTAATCTCGGCTTCGCAACTGGCGGCCAGGTCGGCGAGCGCTGCGGGGTCGAGGCGCACGCCGGCGCGCTCCATCCCCGCCAGCACCGGCGCCAGTGGCCGCTCGATGGCTCCGTAGACTTGCAGCAGCCCCTGGGCTTCGACTTCGTCGCGCAGCGGCCCGGCCATCCGCTCCACGAAGTCCGCTTTCTCGGCCACGGAGCCCGACAGGCCCTGCCGCAGCCGCCGCGCGACAACGTCTTCGAGTTCGTGCTTGGCGGTGGTTGGTTGGAGTAGGTAAGAGTAAAGCGCGGTGTCGTGCAACACGCCGCGCAGTTCGAGGCCTGCGCCCGCCAGCGCCTGCATCGCGGCCTTGCTGTTGTGCACGGTCTTGGGGCGCGCTTTGTCTTCGAGAAAGGCGCCCGCGGCTGCGAGCCAGGCGTCGCGATCGCGCCCGAGCGGCGCGAGGCAGGCTTCGCCGGAGGCAGTTGAAAACGCCAGCGCGGTGAGGTGGAGATCGAGCGGCGGCTCGCCGCTCGCTTCGCACCACACCGCCACCGTCCCGCCTGCGTTCTCTGCCAGGTAGCGTTCGAGTTCCGCCGGTGATTCGAGTTCTTGATAACGCAACTGGGAGGGCGCGGTCGCCGGGGAAGCCGCCGGGCGCGCGGCAAACTGCTCCTTCAGCAGGGAAGTAAATCCCAGCTCCGAGTAGAGCGCCACCAGCGCGGCGCTATTCGGTTCGCGCCGCGCCAGCCGCTCGAGCTCCAGCGGCACGGGGAGCTCGGTATGTAGCGCGGCCAGTTGCTTGGAGAGCCGGATGATGTCCTGCTGGCCGAGCAGCGCTTCGCGGTAATTCTTTTTCTTCACCTCGGCAGCGTGGGCCATGGCGGCTTCCACCGTGCCGTATTGAGTGATCAATTCGCGCGCGCCTTTCTCGCCAATGCCCTTGGCCCCGGGGATGTTGTCCACGGCGTCGCCCATCAGCGCCACCACGTCCACCACCTGCGCCGGCGGCACGCCGTAGTAATTCCGTACCTCGGCTTCGTCGAAAAACTTTTCCCGCGTCGGGCTGAAGACACGCACCGGCGGGCCGTCCACTGTGTGCACCAGTTGCAGCATGTCTTTGTCGGAGGTCACGATAACCGCCTCGAGCCCCTGCTCGGTCGCGCGCAGGGCCAGGGTGGCGATGACATCGTCAGCTTCATAGCCCGGATATTCGAGGATGGGGAGCTCGAGCGCTTCGCAGAGCCGGCGAATGGCGGGCAGTTGCGAGATCAGGTCCGAGGGTACCGGCGGCCGCTGGGCCTTGTATTCCTTGAAAAGCGCGTCGCGCACCGTGGGCACCGCCGAGTCGAACACCACGGCCACGTAGTCGGGCTCGTGCTCGCGCAGCAGCTTGCGCAGCATGTTGTTGAAAAGAAACACGGCCTGCGTGGGCGCGCCGGTGGGGCTCGAGAAACGCTGCGGCGTGGGGG
>JBOGNW010000226.1:0-7906 GCA_050747425.1 Candidatus Acidiferrales bacterium | reverse complement strand
CGTCCACGAGTTCGCGCAGCTCGCGGACATTCGCCTCGGCGGCACAGCGAACTGCCAGACCATCGGCAATGGTGTTACAGGTATCGGTGCTGGTGGCGTGGCCTTCGCGGAAAGAGCGGTAATAGGCCGGAGCGCCCTCGGCCTGAACACCCACCACGCGCACGGCCGGCTTCAGATGCTTCGCGGCCCGCGCCACCCCGCGGATCAACGTTGTGTCGCCTACAGGAACATAGAGGACGTCCACCTCCGGCAACTGCTCCAGGATTTCGCAGCCAATGGTGGCGGGCCCGGGAGTGATGTTGGGATCGTGGCCGTCTTCGACGAAGTACAAGCCCTGCCGGCGGGCGAACTCGGCGGCGTGCTCTCGCGCAGCGTCGTAATCGCGACCGGCGTCGACGATGTTGGCGCCCAGACGCGTAATCAGCTCCCGCTTAACCGGGTTGGCCTTTTCGGGAAGAAAGACAGTCGCCGGAATGTTGAAGCGGCGGGCAGCATAGGCGACCGCCGCCCCGTGGTTTCCCGTGCTGGCGGTGACCACGCCAGCGAGCGGGCCGGCCTGGGCTTTGCGATGCAGCGCCGTCAGGGCGCCGCGAACTTTGAAGGAACCAGTGGGAGCTTCGTTCTCGAGCTTGAGATAAACCTGCGCGCCGGATTCGTGGCTGAGCGAAGGCGCTTCGACGAGCCGCGTGGGCGCCAGGTGGGCGCGCAGCCGGGCGCGCGCCTGCTCGACTTCGGCGAAGTCCATTCCAGGCTACCGGGCCATGGTATGGAATTTCAGTAGGTTGGTGGTGCCGCGGGTGCCGAGCGGAGTGCCGGCCACGATGGCTATGATGTCGCCCTTGTGCGCCAGCTTCTCCTGACGCAAGCGGCGCTCGGCCTCGCGCGTCAGCTCGTCCAGATGACGCACGCGTTGGATGCGCCGCGGCAACACGCCCCAAAGCAAAGCCAGCCGCCGACGGACTTCCTGATTGGGCGAGAAGGCAATGATGGGCGGCGTGGGCCGCGCCTTCGACACCAGGCTCGCGCTCAAGCCGCTCTCGGTGAAGACGGCGATGGCTTTCACCTGCAACTGGTCGGCGGCGTCGGCCGCCGTTTCCGCCACCGCTTCGGGCACGCTGACATTTTGCAGCCGGCGGCGACGTGGGATGCGCGGGCCCAGTTTTTCCGCCTCCTGAATGATGCGCTCCATCATCTCCACTGCTTCCCGCGGGTACTTGCCGGCGGCGGTTTCGCCCGACAGCATGACGGCGTCGGTGCCGTCGAAGATGGCGTTGGCAACGTCGCTGGCTTCAGCGCGCGTGGGGCGGGGGTTCTCGATCATGGATTCGAGCATCTGGGTGGCGGTGATGACGGGGATGCGGCGCTCGTTGGCGGCGGCGATGATTTTCTTCTGTGCTACGGGCACCTGCTCGGGGCGCATTTCGACGCCCAGGTCGCCACGAGCCACCATGACGCCATCGGCGACCGCGAGGATGGCATCCAGATCGTCGAGCGCCTCCGGCTTCTCAATCTTGGCGAGCACGGGGGTGTTGTAGCCCGCGCGCTTGATGAGGCCTTTGAGCTCGCGTACGTCGTCCGCCGAGCGCACGAACGACTGGGCCACATAGTTGACGCCGTGCGCGAGGGCAAACTTCAAGTGCTCTTTATCGCGCGGGGTGAGGGAGGAAATCTTCAGCTTGACGCCGGGAAGATTGACTCCCTTGCGCTCCCCCAGCAGGCCGCCATTAACCACGCGGCAGAGCACTTCCGAGGCGCGGGTCTCGAGCACCCGCAGCTCGATGAGGCCGTCGGAGAGCAGGATACGGTCGTGGGGGCGAACGTCCTGCGCCAAGCGCGGGTAGTTGATGCTGACGCGCTCGCGATCCCCGACGATTTCCTTTCCGGTGAGCGCGAGCTTCTGGCCGGTGCGCAGCTCGACCGGCTTGCCGTTCTCGAGGCGGCCGGTACGGATTTTGGGGCCGGGGAGGTCGGCGAAGATGGCCACCGAGCGCTGCTGCAGGGTGGTCAGCCGACGCAGGTCGCGAATCACGCGGGCGTGCAGGCTGTGCTCACCGTGGGAAAAATTCAGGCGGGCGACATCGAGTCCTGCTTCCAGCAACGCCAACAGCATCAAGGGATCGTGCGAAGCGGGGCCGATGGTGGCGACGATCTTGGCTTTTCGCATTACGGGCAGCTCCTTCGCGGCGCCGCAGCCGCCGTCCCGTGCATCAAAGAGAACGGAAGAACGAGCCGGCTCAGGGGGCGTTTCATCGTGGCAGCAAACTCCTCCGGGTAGTCAAAAGGGGGTTCATCTTAGCACAGGTGATTGACCCCGAGCCGAGCGACGTGGCAGACTTCGAGCAGGGAGAGAAAAAGCCATGAGGGCCCGCTATCCCGTAGCTGGAACGCTGTGGCTCGCCTTGCTCCTGGCCTGCGGAGCCGGCCTGCTGGCCCTGGCCGGGCAGCCGCCTCCGCCGGAGGAAAAACAGGGGCCGCTTCCGCCGCATCCGCCGCCCGGGCAGCAGCCGGGTTACACGCTGTCGGTAGACGTCCCGCTGGTCAACGTGGACCTGACAGTGGTGGACCGGGGCGGGAACTTCGTTTCCGGACTGCAAAAGGAGCATTTCCGCGTCTATCAGGACGGGGAGGAGCAGGAAATCGTCGCCTTCGCGCCCAGCGAAGCTCCCCTGACTACTGTGCTGGTAGTGGAAACCACACCTGGTGTCTATTACCTGCTCTGGGAGAAGCTCGACGCGGCGTATTCGTTCCTGCGACAACTGCGCCAAGGCGACTGGATTGCCCTGGTGGGGTTCGACTTGAAACCCCGTATCATAGTGGATTTCACCCAGAATGCCTACGAAGTCGGCGATGCTTTGCGCCAAATGCAGTACGGCGCGGGCGGCTTTCGCGAAACCAATACCTTCGACGCCCTCGTTGACACTCTCAAGAATCTCCGAGACGTGGACGGCAAGAAATCTATCGTGCTCGTGGGCACGGGGATAAACACTCTAACCACAAACGTGTGGGACGATATCCGACGGATTGTTCGCGAAGAGCGGACCACCATCTTTTGCATCGGGATGACCTGGACGCTCGAAAACTACTATGACAGGCTGGAGAGCTACGGCTATCGCGTGCATTACCAGCGAAGTGAATTGCTGATGGCGGAGAACCAGTTGAAGACGCTAGCGCAGATGAGCGGCGGGCGCGCTTACTTCCCGCGCTTCATCACTGAACTGCCCTCGGTCTACCAAGAAATCGGGGCCATGCTGCGCAACCAGTACAGCCTGGCCTTCCGGCCGCGCAATTTCCAGCGCGACGGCAAGTATCACAAGATTGAGGTCAAGTTGGTGGGTCCCGATGGCCAGCCGCTAAAGGTAGTGGATCAGAAAGGGAAGAACGTCAAGTACGAAATCTACGCGCGGCAGGGATATTACGCCCCCGAAGCGTAGAGTCGCGGCAAGATTTTTCTCGGTGCGCCCTCTTTTTGCCCTCGCGAGCGGCCTTTGCTGCCTGGCTTTTGTGCTCTGGGCGCGCACTCAAACTCCTGCAGAAAGCCCGACGCTGCGAGTGGACGTCCGCCTCGTCAACGTCGAGGTAGCGGTCACGGACGGTTCGGGTAAGTTGATCGCCGACCTCAAGCCGGAGAATTTTCTCCTTCGCGAAGATGGCGTTTCGCAGAAGGTCACGCATTTTGCGCCTACGCGCGTGCCCGTGCGCGTGGTGCTGCTGGTCGAGGCGAGCCCGGCCGTCTACCTCCTGCACGGAGAGCACTTGACCGCCGCTTTCCTTCTCTTGCGCGCCCTGCGCCCCGAGGACGAAGTGGCGCTCGTGACCTACGCCCGCGGCCTGCAGCCCGAGCTGCCTTTCACGCGCGACAAGAGCTTGGTCGAGCAGCGCCTGAGCTCACTGGGAGGATTCGGCCTGGGGATGGCGGAGATGAACCTGCTCGACGCCGTCGCCCTGACGCTGGACTGGCTCAACCCGCCCCCGCAACGCACTGCCGTGGTCCTCATCGGCACAGGGCTTGATTCCGGCAGCAAGACTCGCTGGGAGGAACTGCGGCAGCGCGTCGGCGCCAGCCAGGTAACCTTTTTCACCGTCGCTATGGGGCGCTTGCTGCGCGAAGAGCCCAAGCGGAAGAAAAGACCCTGGGAAGAGGAGCAGGCGTTGGAGACGCTCGAAGCAACCTTCGGCCACGCCGATGACCGGCTGGAAGCTCTGGCGGCGGCCAGTGCCGGCGAAGCCTTCTTCCCCCAATCGGCAGGAGAGCTCGAGCGCCACTACAGGGAAATTGCCGAGCGGCTGCGGAATCTTTACAGCCTTGGCTACACCTCGTCCAATCCCGTCCGCGACGGCGCCTATCGGGAAATCTCCGTCCAACTTGTGGAGGGGAGCGGCATGCCGCTGACCCTGCGCGACTTGCGGGGCAAACCCATCGCCTACCGCGTGTTCGCGCGCCCCGGCTACTTCGCCCCGCGGGATTAAGGGAGCAGCAACACCTTGCCGATATTCCGGCGGTCGTGGATGAAATGGTGCGCGGCCACCGCCTCGCTCAAGGGAAACGTGGCCCCGATGTGCGGCTTGATTTTCCCTTCCGCGTAGAGGCGGAAGAGTTCCTGCGTCCAGCCGCGGACGCGCGCCGGCTCCGCCCGTCCCAGCGTGCCCAGATGGACGCCGATGACAGCGCGGTTGGTGCCGATCAGATCCAGCGGATCGAAGCGGGGCGTCTTCCACCAGGCCGCCAGCGCTCGGAGCGAACGGCCCTTGCCCGGCACGGCGGCGGACATCCCGAAGCAGAGCAGCCGTCCCCCGTGGCGCAGCAGGCGGTAGCTCTTGCGATAGGATTCGCCGCCCACCGCATCGAGAACGACGTCCACGCCCTCGCCGTTCGTCCGCCGGCGGACTTCTGCCTCGAAATCCTCTGTGAGGTAGTCAATCAGGTGCGTCACGCCCTGCTGGCGGAGGAAGCCATGCTTGGAGGCAGAGGCGGTTCCGAAAATTTCTGCTCCCGCCAGCTTGGCCAGTTGGATAGCAGCCAGTCCGACTCCACCCGCGGCGGCGTGAACTAAAACTCGCTCGCCCCGGGCAAGATGAGCAAAGGCGGTGAGAGCCTGGTAAGCGGTCAGATAGTTTACTGGCAAGGCCGCTGCCTCCTCGAGGCTCATCGCGGCGGGGATGAGCACAACCCGTTCGGCGGCCGCGGTAATTTTTTCCGCGTACGCTCCCCCAAAACTGAAAACGATGACGCGTTCGCCGACCCGCAGCGAGGTCACGCCGTCGCCTACGGCCTCGATTTCGCCGGCCGCTTCGAGGCCCGGGGTGAAGGGCACCCGCGGCCCGCCCGAATAGAAGCCGAGGCGCATCAGAATGTCGGCAAAGTTGATTCCAGCGGCGCGCACCCGCACGACCACTTGGCCGGGGCCAGGGCGCGTATCCGCACGCTCGCAGAGCGCCATCACCTCCGGCCGGCCGTAGCGAGTCACAACAATAGCTTTCATCGGCTTCCCCTGTCAGTAGCCCTTGACCTTGTCCACCACGTTCAAGAGCTCGCGCCCCGCAAAATACCGATCCAGATTTTCGAGCAACAGGGCCGAGTGGCGGTGCCACAATCGGTCGGAAACGCCCGCGATGTGCGGAGTAAGAAATAGGTTGGGGGCTTCCCAGAGAGGGCTGGTGGGTGGAAGCGGCTCTTCTTCGGTGACATCGAGGGCAGCTCCGGCAATCTGCTTTTTCCGCAGCGCTTCGAGCAACCCGGCTTCGTCCACCAGAGCGCCGCGACCAACGTTGATGAAATAGGCGGTTTTTTTCATGGCGCGAAACCGATGCGTGTTGAAGAGGTGCTCGGTCTCCGGTGTCAGTGGCGTCGCCAGGACGACAAAGTCGGCCTGTGTCAGCGCGGCGTCCAGGCTATGGGTGCCCACAACGCTGTCCGCGTGCTCTCCGCCTTGGGTGGGGTCGCGCTTCACGCCCACCACGCGCATCCCGCAGGCGTGTGCGCGCTGGCCGAGCTCCTTGCCGATGGCCCCGTAACCGACAATCACCAGTGTCCGCCCGTTGATCTCCATCGGATGCGGCTCTTCGTCCCAAATATCTTGTTGCGCCCAGTATTTCCTCTGCTGGTAGCGGGCGGCGCTGGGGAGCCGCCGGGCCAGCGCCAGAATGAGCGCCAGAGCGTGCTCGGCCATGGTGGCGGCGTGCACATGGCGCGCGTTGGTGATTACGACGTTAGAGGCAAGAATGTCGTCGCGCAGCCACTGGTTGACGCCCGCCGCCAGCGTGTGCACCCATTTCAACTTTTTGGCGGCCGCGAACTGCTCTCGCTTGAGCCCCCAGCCCACGAAAATGTCGGCCTCGCGGAGCTCTTCTTCCAGTCGGGAATAGTCCTTCAAGTGCACGACGCGCAGCCCCGGGTAGCGCTGCCGAATGGCGGTGGCCAGCCAGTCGGGAAACCGCCACTGGTCGAACCGAGTGGCCAGGCAGGCAACGAGTTTGGTCTGGGCCGGCTCCGGCATGGACGACTATGAAACCATAGTCTGGCGCTCGGCGCTACGCGCCCGCGCGCCGCTAGGGGCTATAATCGCCCGCGGGAAAAGATAACCGATGGCCGGCTCGGGCGCTGTCTCGCTCATCATCGCTTCCTACAACCATAGCGACATTCTGGCGATGACGCTGGCGGCAGCTGCGCGTCAGACCCATCCTGAGCTCGAAGTCATCATCGCCGACGATGGCTCCGAGGAGGGCTACCGGCCACTGTTGGAAGAAACGGCGCGCTGGTTCGCGCACGGGATTCAACACGTCAAGCACGCCGACCAAGGCTTCCGCAAGACGCGCATTCTGAACCGGGCCGTGCACGTCAGTCGCTTTGACGCGCTCCTTTTTCTCGACATGGATTGCCTGCCGCACGAGGACTTCGTCAAGAACCACCTCGCCTATCTCGGCCGCGGCATGGCGGTAACCGGGCGGCGCGTGCATATCGAAAAAGAGGCCTTCCCACCGGCCGATGAGATTCTGAAGCACGGGCTCGATTTCACCTCAGCGGCACTGCTGCGGCTGTGGCTCGCTGGCCAGGCGCGGCGCATTGAACACGGCTTTCGGCTGCCGCTCTTCTACGCAACCTCGGGGCCGGGTATTCTAGGCAGCAACTTTTCCGTTCACAAGGCCGACCTCCAAGCCATCAACGGCTTCAACGAGGAATACCAGGAGAACGCGACCGGAGAGGACACCGACCTTGACTTCCGTTTGCGCCTGGCCGGCGTGCGAGTGGTTACCTTGCGCAACCGGGCCATCCAGTACCACGTCGCCCATCCCATGCGGCCGCGCACCAACGGGAAGAACCGGGCTCTCCTCGAGCGCACGATGGCTGAGCGCCGGGTGCGCGCCGCCATCGGGCTGGCAGAAATCCAGCCGAGAGACTTCTCGCACGTGCGCTACGGCGGCTGATCGCGGGCGAGGCCGCGCTAGGGGAGGCGCAGGTCGCGCCCTTTCATTTCCACGGGCTGCGGGAGGCCCATCAGGCCGAGAATGGTGGGAGCAATGTCCTGGAGCGCGCCGTCCGCGCGCAGCCGCACTCGCCCATCGGCGCTTACCAGAATGAAAGGAACCGGGTTGGTGGTGTGGAAGGTGTGCGGGCTGCCGTCGGCGTTGCGCATAGTTTCGGCGTTGCCGTGGTCGGCGGTGATGAGCCAGGCCCCGCCCTTTTCCTGCAGCGCCGCGTAAACGCGGCTCAGGCACTGGTCGACCGCTTCGATGGCGCGGATGGTAGGCTCGAGCTTCCCAGAATGGCCCACCATATCGGCGTTGGCGAAGTTGACGATGATGACGCCGAAGTCGCCCTTCTTGATTCCCTTCACCACTTCGTCGGCGATGCCGGCGGCGCTCATCTCCGGCTTGAGGTCGTAGGTCGGCACCTTGGGCGAGGGCACCA
>JBOGNW010000225.1:0-6085 GCA_050747425.1 Candidatus Acidiferrales bacterium | reverse complement strand
CTGCCGCGTCCGCCGGCTCCTGTCATTCCGCCTGCCCTAAGCGAAGTCGAAGGGAGCCCTTGAGTCCGTTCGGGGCGAGGAATCTGCTTTCTCTTTGGCGGGTCGGGGCTTTAGCCCCGACATTCCGATGGGGGCGAAGCCCCTACCACACTGCCGTAGGCCGACGCGGAGGTCAAAAGGACCGGAGCGTCTTTGCGGTTTTCCTTTTCGACTTTCGATTTTCGCTTTTGGGTCTTTTCTTATCTTTTGTACAGCGCCGCCGCGGTCAGCCCTTCGGCCAGCCGCACCACCAGTTCATAGCCGATTTGTTTGGCCACGAGGTAGCCGGGCCACGGCTGCACCGCGTAATAGGTCAGGAAAAACGCCACCGAGGTCATCAGCCACACCGCGGCCCCGAACCGCAGCCCTTGGCCCACCCAGGGCTTGTTCTCCACCCCGTGGGCGTAAATCCACACGAAACCCAGCGAGTAGAAGACAAAATTCAGCAGCGTGAAGAGGAAGTGGGCGTTGGCGTCCTCTTGGGTGCGCAGCAGGTTCGGGAACTGCGCGTAATCGCCTTGCAACAGCCACCCGTGCACCACAAACCCTCCCACGTTGCTAACTACGAGAACACCCACAAACGCCACCGCGAACTTTTTCCAATTCATCGCCCCTCCTTACTAAACTAATCTGCTGAGCCCAGCGGCCCCTGCCGCTGGGAACGCTTGGTTAAGCCGCTGTCCAGGTGCTCAATGTTGTTTGTTCTTGGCGGCGCGGATCTGCGGCAGAAGAATGTCCCGGACGTAATGCCAGTTCGGCACCAGACGGAGGGCCGCCCGGGGAACGGTCGAAGCACACGCTCGCCTGCCCCGCCACCGGCGGGGCCCTCCTCGCCCGGCGTGGCTGTCTGGGAACTCCCCGCTGGTTCGCGGGTAAAGGAGTTTTCGTTCGTCGCCGGCTCCCAGCCCTCGGCCGTCTTCTTTTGAGCCCGGGACGTGTAGTGGTCGCCCGCCAAACGCAGGTCTTCGCGGAACTCAGTCGGACCCCCGCTCTCGTATTCGGTCCAGGCGAGATGTAGCGTGTCCCCTTGGGGCGTGACGCTGCCCTCGTTCACGCCGCCATTGAGAGAGACCTCGCGGAAAACAATCTTCTGCTGGCCCGGGTGCCAGTAATAGATGCCCTCGTAGAAAAGCCGCTCGCGGCCCTCGGCCACGCCGTAGGCGCGGAAATGCACCGTCTTGCGCTGATTGCCCCATTCCCAAACATTCAGGGCCTCGATCGTCCCGCCGTTCACCAGCTTAATCTGCCCGCGCCACCGGCCGACGAGTGGCCCCAGAGGAGCCAGCGGGTCAGCCGGGGCAGCGCCGACGGCGGCGGGAGCACCGTCGCGCAGGCGGTGCCAGGTGACCTCAATCGTGCTCTCTTCTCCCTTGTCATTGATGATCAACGAGCGGGCGATATGGGTGTTGGGATCCTGCCGAACATAGCGAGCGGTCTTGGGACGCGTGTGCACGGGGTTTTCGAAAACCGCTTCCGTATCGTTGTAGCTCACAAGCCGGAGGAGGAGGGCGTCCTCTTTCTCCATCGGCGCCAGCGCGGGGTCGAAGTGACGAACCCGCATCTCCATTCCTTCCGCCGTCTGTCGTAAGGTGAGGAATTCGAGCATCACCGTTCGCTCACCTTCGACTAAGCGGAACATTCCCATGATCTCGTCGGCGCTGGGGGACGAATAGATGATTTCCGTTGTGGCCGTACCGAGCTTGCCCTGCCAGCGCCCCTCCAGCCAGGCGAAATCGGCCACCGTGGCTCTCTCCCCGGCCCCTGCCGCGAGCGGCGGGAGCAAGATCACTCCCAGTACGATGACTAGACCCAAAAGAACACCCCTGTTCGACGACTTACTCATCTCTCCCCCCTTACGGTTTCCCTTCAGATGCAGAGTTTCGCTGGGCCGGGTTAGCTCCCTGCGCCAGCAGAAGGTTGAAATAGGCGCGCAGTTGCGCCACCGAAGCGTCGAAGGGCGTGATGCTGCCGTGCGCGCGCGCCTGCATTACCGCGCCCTCCATCACCGTCAGAACAAACTGCGCCAGCTTCTTCCGGTCGAGACTCGCCGGCAGCCTCTCCCCCGCTTCCTCTAGGCATTTTTCAATGCAGCCGCACCAGCCCGCGAAACTCTCCGCTACTTTTTTTCGCGCTTCGGGAATGTGGTCGCCAACCTCCAGTGCTAGGTTGCCGATCGGGCAGCCGCGCGTGAAAACCGTATAGCGAAGCCCCTCTCCATAGGCCCCTAAAAGGGCAAAAATTCTCTCAATTGGATCCGATTCCCGTTTGAATACGGGCTCCATCACCGCTGGCCACAGCATTTCCTTGTAGCGGTCGAGTACCGCCAAAAGAAGTTCTTCCTTCCCTGTAAAGTAGTAGTACAGGCTCCCGCTGTTAACCTCAGCCTTATCAAGCACTTCCGCCACGCTCGTCGCCTCATAGCCCTGCACGTAAAAGAGCTCCATGGCGGCTTCAACCAGCCTGTCCCTCGTCGCAAGTTGCGTTACTGATCTCATTAGTTGAATGGTCAATCAATATGTGCGCGTTTGTTGACGTTGTCAAGCGAAATCCGTTACCCAACTCCACCTCCAAATTTGACCCGGGATGTTTGCTCTGTTACACTGCACCCCGTCCGCGCCGCAGCGCCGACGAGAGACAAACGATGACTTGTCCGCGCTGCAGCGTTGTTGCGTCCGCCGAACGTTCCGCCTGCCCCGCCTGCCAGTGGCAGCTGTCGCGGCCTTTTGGCAGCGAAGCTGTTTCGTCGAGCGTGCCGCGTGGCAACGGTTCTTCTTCGTCAACCAGCTCTGTTCAGACGGCGGCCGATGCTTTCGCTCTGACGCCTCCGGTTTATTTCGAGCACTCGCCACGCCACCAGCAAGCTCAGAGGCGAAGCGTCCGCCGACGCGCCTGGGGCCGGCGACACCGCCCGCCGGTCAACGGCAACGCGGTGGCAGTGCTGCCAGAAGACGCCCGCTGGGAAGCGCCGCCTCGGTTTGAGCTGATCGAGATGCCGCTCGTGCAAACCGCCTTCGATTTCCCGGCTGATTCCGAAACCGAGCGCCTGCCATCGCTCGCCCGCATTGCCCCCATCGAGCGGCGTCTTGAAGCCGGACTGCGCGACGCCGGGGTGATTCTCGCCGCGGCTCTATTGTTCTTCGTTCTTTTCGCGCTTCTGGGTGGTGAGTTGGGTGTGGGCCGGCACCATGTTTTGATGTATCTCGCAGTTACTTATTCGTTGGCGGTCGTCTACTTCGGCTTGTTCACCTTTTTCGACGGCCGCACCGTCGGTATGCGCGCCTGTGGCCTTCTTCCGCTCACCTTCGAAGGCCAGCCGCTCACGCGCCAGCACAAACTCTGGCGGGCTTTTGGCTATGGGGTTTCGACCGGCGCGCTGCTGCTCGGCTTCTTCTGGGCGGCGGCCGACGACCGGCACCTCACCTGGCACGACCACATTTCCCGCACTTTCCTCTCCGACGGTCCAGCACTTTGATTTCTCGCGCGCCTGGGCTATCCTAGCTCCTCTGTTTTTCCCTGCACTATCGCCTCGAGCCGGGAGGCTCCCATGAAGAGCAGCAAGGGGATTCGCTACCAGTGGACAAACTTGCGCGCCGAAGTTGTCGGCAGCGGCCAGGGGCTGACCCCGGCCGACCTCGACTCCTACCGCGCGGCGGCCCGCGCCGCGGTAGAGAAATTCACTGCCCGCATCGACAAAGGCGAGTTCGGGTTCGCCGGCCTGCCCTTCGACAAAAAGCCCGTGGGTCAGATCGAGCGCTACGCCCGCGCCTGCCGCGGGCGTTATCGCTCCATCTTGCTGCTCGGCATCGGTGGCTCGGCCTTGGGCCCCTTCGCCCTCGACGCCGCCGTCAACGGCCCGCGCCCTTTCCGCCGCAAAAAAGTCCCCGCCGAGCTGTGGGTGCTCGATAACGTCGACCCGCTGATTCTCGGCCGCGCGCTCGAGCAGCTCGACCCGCGCCAAACCTTAGTGCTGGTCGTGACCAAGTCCGGCTCCACCGCCGAAACCATGGCGCAATTCCTGATCGTCTACGCCTGGCTGCGCAAGAAAGTCGGAGCGAAAAAAGCGGCGCGCCAAGTCGCGGCCGTCACCGACCCCGCCAAAGGCGACCTGCTCGACATCGCCCGCCGAGAAGGCTTCGAGCTTTTCGCCGTACCGCCCAACGTGGGCGGGCGCTTCTCGGTGTTGAGCCCCGTAGGCCTGCTGCCGGCCGCGCTCGTGGGCGTCAACATCAAAAAACTTCTCGCCGGCGCCGGCTCGATGATCGCCGCCTGCCGCCAGACCGCGCTCGAAGCCAATCCCGCGCTCGAGATGGCGTTGCATCAGTATCTGCTCGATACGCGCTACCGCAAAACCGTCCAGGCTATCTACTGCTACTCGAACGCGCTCTGGCCGCTCGCCTTCTGGTACAAGCAACTGTGGGCCGAGAGCCTGGGGAAGCAGTTCGACCGCCGCCAGCGCGAAGTGTGCGTGGGGCAGACGGTGGTGTCCGCGCTGGGCGTCACCGACCAGCACTCGCAATCCCAGCTCTATATGGAAGGCCCGCGCGACAAAGTCATCGTCTTCTGGGAAGTCGAGCGCGACGCCTACCGCCTGCGCATCCCGCCGCTCTTTCCCCAGCACTCCTCCACCGACTATCTCGGCGGTCATACCCTCAACGAGCTCTTCCGCGCCGAAAAATTCGCCACCGAGCTGGCCTTCACCGAAGCCGGCCGCCCCAACGCCACCGTGGTCTTCCCGCGCGCCGATGAGTATTCCATCGGGCAATTTATGATGCTGGCCGAATTCGCTACCGCCTACGCGGGCGAGTTTTACGATGTCAACGCCTTCGACCAGCCCGGCGTCGAGCTGGGCAAGCAGCTCACCTACGCGCTGCTGGGCCGCAAGGGCTTCGACGCCGAGCGCCGCCGCATCGCGTCCTACCGCAAACAAAACGCCGCCCTCACCCGCTAGCGCGACTCGCGGGCTGCGCCGGGCCACCGAGCCAGTGGGTCCCGTCTAGGACACGGCTGCAGCCGTGCCATAAGCAGGGCGCGAAGGGGGGCTTTAGCCCCTGAGGTAGTCGTTTCTTCCGGTTGTCATTCTGAGGCCGCAGGCCGAAGAATCTCGGCTGAGATGCTTCGCTCAGCATGACAAGAGATTCGGCTAGAGCCGGAAGAAAGTCTTTTTGTGCAGTAAGCCTTTCAGTCGGCGGCGGTCTCCACCACGCGGCCGAAGCGGCGCTCACGCAGGGAGAACTCCTCGACGGCCGCCTCCAGGTCGGTGGCGGCGAAATCCGGCCAGAGAGTGCGCGTGAAGTACAGCTCAGCGTAAGCGCACTCCCAGAGCAAAAAGTCGCTCAGTCGCTGCTCGCCGCCGGTGCGAATCAGCAGGTCAACCTCCGGGGTGCCGTCCGGAGCCAGCAGCCGCTCAAAAACTTCTCGCCTAACCCGGCCGTTGCTGTTGCCTAACTCTCCGAGGCGGCGGGCGGCGCGCAGGATGGCCTCGCGCCCCGAGTAGTCCACCCCCAGGCGTAGATGCAAGTTCGCCCCCCCGCGCGTGGCTCGCTCGGCTTCCCAAATCGCTTGGGGCAGTCCGCCGGGCAGGCGGTCGCGCCGTCCGAGCACGCTCAACCGCACGCCGTTCTCTACGCAGGTGGGCGTCTCCAAGCGCAGGTAGGTCTGGAAGAGTTGCATCAGCGCCTTCACTTCCGCTGGCGGGCGCTGCCAATTGTCGGAGGAAAAGGCAAAGAGGGTGAGCGTGCTGATGCCGAGGTCGGGGGCCGCCCGCACGATGCGCCGCACGGCGTCGGCCCCGGCGTGGTGGCCTTCGAAACGGGGCAGCCCCCGCATTCGGGCCCAGCGGCCGTTGCCATCCATGATGAGGGCGACGTGGATCTTTTCGGGTTGGCCGTTTGATAAAGTTCTTTCCGCCATAAAGGTCGCGAGGGAAAAAATTTTGCTCCTAGGCCGGGCGCTGCCGCGCCGCCCGCACCAGCGCTTCCAGATGGCCCAGGTAACGCTCCAGAGCCCGCCGGCCGGCCGCCGCCAGCCGGAACACGGTCCTCGGCAC
>JBOGNW010000224.1:0-2554 GCA_050747425.1 Candidatus Acidiferrales bacterium | reverse complement strand
GCCCAACGTGGCCATTCTGGGGATGGGCGCCATCCAGAAGCGGCCCATGGTAATCAACGACGCCATCGCCATCCGCTCCATGGTTTACCTGACGCTGAGCTACGACCACCGCGTGGTGGATGGCGCCACCGCCCATCAGTTTGTGGGCAAGGTCAAGAAGATCCTCGAGGAGTGGAGCGAGCCCATCCTCTAGCCGGCCGCCAGACTGCGAATGAACGACTTTGTTTGCGTTTGTCTGCTTCTGGGCGCTCTGCTGCTTTCTCCGCCTCCCCTGGCCGCGGCGCAGGCCTTGCAGCAACTGCCGCGCCCGGCCCCGCCGCCCTCCGTGCCCGCGGACCTGACCACGCTGTCGCTGCTCAACGTGGTCAGCCTGATGAGTCATCGCGCCCCCGAGGTGCGCCAGCGGGCGCAGGAAGAACTGAAGCGGCGCAACGATTCGACGGCGGTTCCGGCTCTCATCGAGCTGCTGCGCATTCCTCGCTATCACGATTTCCCAGAAATCACCGCGCTGCTCGAGGAACTCACGGGACAGAAACCTGGTTCCGACTGGGCGGCCTGGAGCGAATGGCTGACGGCCAGAGAAAGCGTGGCCCTGCCGCCCGATTTTCTGCCCTGGAAGGCGGCGCTCTTCCGCCTGCTCGATCCGGCCTTTGAAAAGTTTCTCAACCCGCGGGCGCGGCTGCGCATCCGCGTGGAGGAAATTGTCTGGGGCGGAGTGAAAAAGGACGGCATCCCGGCCCTCACTAATCCCAAACAGCTCAAGGCGGCGGAAGCGACCTATCTCACCCCAGAGGAGCTGGTCTTCGGAGTGGAAATCAACGGCGAGGCGCGCGCTTATCCCCATCGCCTTATGGACTGGCACGAGCTGGTGAACGACGTGGTGGGCGGCGTGCCGGTCGCGCTCGTCTACTGCACGCTCTGCCGCTCGGGAGTCCTGTTTGACGCCCGCGCCGGGGGGCGGACGTTCACCTTCGGCTCCTCCGGCTTGCTCTATCGCAGCAACAAGCTGATGTACGACCACGAGACCGAGAGCCTGTGGATGACGATTCCGGGCGAACCGGTGGGCGGGGCGCTGGCGGCGAGCGGCCTCAGGCTGCAAAAATTGCCGGTGGTCATCACCACCTGGCGGGATTGGGCGAAGCAGCATCCCGATACCCTGGTGCTCTCGCTCGAGACCGGCTACCAGCGCGACTACACGCCGGGAGCGGCCTATGGGGAATACTTCGCCTCACCCAAGACCTGGTACCCGGTGGCCAGGCGGGATAATCGCCTCCCGCCCAAAGAAGAAGTGTACACACTGATGCTGAACGACCAGCCCAAAGCCTACGCCGTGGCAGCACTGCGGGGCCAACGTGTCCTCAACGACACGCTGGGGGGAGAAAGCCTGGTTCTGGTCGCCGACTCGAGCACAGGGGCGGTACGAGCTTATCGGCGCGGCCCGCTCCGTTTCCAGGCTGCCGAAGGCACTAGCGACAAAATCCAGACCCAAGACGGCGGCCTCTGGAGGCTTACCGAGTCGGCTCTGGTCAGCGAAAACAGCGGGCAGCGGCTGGCGCGCCTCCCCGGGCACGTAGCTTACTGGTTCGGCTGGTACGCCTTCTTTCCCCAAACCCTCCTCTACACCGGAAGCGAGTAGCTTCCTTTGCCCCGAATCCTCTGGTAGCATTCGCTTCCCTTCGAGGAAACCCATCTCTGCGAGGAGACAATGACGACGATGAAAACTCGCTTCCCTGTCCTATTCCTTTTGCTGTTGCTCTTCGGCAGCGCGGCCCCAGCGCAAGAAGTCACCGTGCTGCGGGCGGCGCGCCTGCTCGATGTCACCAGCGGCAAAATCCTCAACAACGCCGTGGTCGTGGTGCAGGGGGAGCGCATCACGGCCGTCAACCCGGCCACGCTGCCCGCGGGCGCGAAAACCCTTGACCTGGGCGATGTCACCCTGCTGCCGGGACTCACCGATACCCACGTGCACCTTATGTACGACCTGGAGAAAGATTTCTTCCTGCGCGTGGTGCGCGAAACGCCTGCCGATGGGGCGCTCCGCGCGGCTCGCAATGCTCGCCGCACGCTGCTGGCCGGCTTCACCACCGTGCGCGACATCGCTTCGCTCGATTTTGTGGACGTCTCCCTGATGCGCGCCATTAATGCCGGCTACGTGGACGGGCCACGCATCATTCCCGTCGGCCACCCCCTCGGGATAACCGGCGGCCACTGCGACACCACCGGGCTGGCGCCCGGGCTGCGCGAGCGCGGGCCCGAGGGCGGCATCGCCGACGGCAAAGACGAAATCCTCAAAGCGGTGCGCTATCAGATCAAGCACGGCGCGCAGTGGATCAAGACCTGCGCCACGGCCGGCGTGCTCTCGTTCGAAGGACCGGTGGGTGCGCAGCAATACTCGGAAGAGGAGCTGCGCACCATCGTCGAGGAGGCGGCGCGCCACGGCATCAAAGTCGCCGCCCACGCTCACGGCACCGAAGGCATTCTGGCAGCGGTGCGGGCCGGGGTGGCCTCCATCGAGCACGGCTCGATGCTCACCGACGAAGCCCTCGCCCTGATG
>JBOGNW010000223.1:0-7570 GCA_050747425.1 Candidatus Acidiferrales bacterium | reverse complement strand
AAAGGATGGCAGGGGAAGGTTTACCGTTTCAGCGACCTCATCACGCTGCGCACGGTCAAAGACCTGAGGGCGCAACACGTCTCGGCGCAGCGGCTGCGCCGGGTGCTGGACGCACTCAAGCAGCAGCTTACCGGAGTCGAGACCCCGCTGACTGAGCTGCGCATTCTTTCCGACGGGCGCCAACTGGTGGTGGAGCACCAGGGGAGACGCGTGGAGCCGTTTTCCGGGCAACTGCTACTGAACTTCGAGACCGGCCCTTTGGGGCGCAAAGTCCACAAGATGCCGGAACGGACGGCCGAGGAGTGGTTCGGGCTGGCGCTGGCGTGCGAAGCGGACCCGGCGACGCGAGCACAGGCCATCGATGCCTACCAGCACGTGGTCGAGAAGCGGCCTGAGTGGGTGGAGCCGCACATCAACCTGGGCACGCTGCTGTATGAACAAGGGAAAAAAGAGGAGGCGGTGCGCTGCTATCGGCAGGCGCTGCGCCTCGAGCCCGCGAATGCTCTGGCGCATTTCAACCTGGGCACGGTGCTGGATGAGCTGGGGACGCTGGCGGGAGCGCGAGAACACCTGGAGCGCGCCGTTACTTTGAAGCCGGATTACGCCGACGCGCATTACAACCTGGCGGTGGTGCTGGAAAAGATTGGGGCGCGCGAGGCGGCGCGGCGCCACTGGCAGCGTTATCTGGCGCTGGACCGTCGTGGGCCCTGGGCGGACTATGCGAGGGAGAGGTTGGGGGGTGAGTCGGGTTAGAAAGAACGGAAAGAACGGGCGTAGTTTGGCGCCATTCCGGCGGATTCGTGCTTGAAGTAAGCGTAGACGTCGAATCCCTGGGCGAGCCAGTTGTGGCAGCGCTGGTTCCAGGCGGCCAGCTCGCGTTTGCTGTAGCTTTCGCGGCGCAGACGGAGGTAGGTGAAGTCGGCGGTGAGGAGGTCGGGCGGCTTCTGCTCGTCAGTTTCGGCCAGGCAGAGGGCGACGCCGTTTTTGCGGAGGAGAGCGTAGATTTCTTCTGTCTGCCAGGTGGGGTGGCGGAATTCGACGGCGAAGCGAAAAGCGCGGGGCCGCAACTGAAGGAACTCCTCGAGAACTTTCAGGTCAGCACGGAAGGTGGGCGGTAACTGAACGAGAACGGGGCCCAGGCGGCCTTCGTTGCCGAGCAGGGAGGCCACCTCGAGGAAGCGCGCCAGAGTGCTGGCGGAGTCGCGGAGTTTCTGATGGTGGGTAATTTTCTGGTTGGCCTTGAGGGCGAACTGGAAGGCGTCGGGGACGCTGGCGGCCCAGGCGGCCAGAAGTTTTTCGGTGGGCATGCGGTAGAAGGTGTGATTGATTTCGACGGTAGGGAACTGCTGGCCGTAGAAGCGGAGCATTTCGCGGTCGGGCAATTTTTCGGGATAGAAGTTTCCCTTCCATTCTTTGTAGGCATAGCCGGAAGTGCCGACTCGCAGCGTGGCCATGGGCTAGAGTTTGTCGGGCGCTAGAAGAGAGACAAGAAGCGGCCGAAGCTGCCGCGCAGGCGTCCCCAGGTAGTCCCGAATCGTTCGCCCCAACTGACAGCCTCCCACTCGGCGAAGTAGGTGTAGGCCACCGGCACCACCAGCAGGGTAAGGAGGAGGCAGAGCATCTGCCCGCCGATAATGGTGACGGCGATGGCGGCGCGCTGGCCGGAGCCGGCCCCGATGCCGAGGGCGACGGGGATCAGGCCGGCGACGATGGAGAAGGTGGTCATCAGGATGGGGCGCAGGCGCACGCGGTTGGCTTCCAGGGTGGCTTCGCGCAGCGGCATGCCTTCCTCGTGGCGCAGGCGGTTGGTGTAATCCACCTGCAAGATGCCGTTTTTCTTGACGATGCCCAGCAGGAGAAAAACGCCCAGGGCGCTCCAGAGATTGAGGGTGCGGCCGGTCATCCACAGCGAGAGCAGAGCGAAGGGAATGCTCAGGGGCAGGGTCAACATAATGATGAAGGGGTGGGAGAAACTCTCGAATTGCGCCGCCAACACCATGTACATAAAGATGGCGGCCAGCAGCATGGCCAGCAGGAGATTCCAGGTAGTTTCTTCGAGCAACTTCACCTGACCGGCGAAGAGGAAGGAGTAGCCGGAGGGGAGACCTACTTCGCGGATGGCGTTGACAGTGTGGGCGGCAGCGGCGTCGAGGGGATAGCCGGGGGCCAGATTGGCGCCCACCGAGGCTTGGAACTCGCGGTTGTAGCGCTGCAAGAACGCCGGCCCGGCGCCGCGCACAATGGTAGCGACATTTTCCAGGCGCACCTGACCGACTTTGGAGGAGGGCACCATGAGCCGGGACAGCACGGCGGGGTTATCGCGCTGCTCGGGGAGCAACTGCATGGTGACCGGGTATTGCTCCGAGCCTTCTTTGAAGGTGGAGATTTCGTCTTCGCCGGAGAACATCAGGCGGACGGTGGAGCTGATGTCGGTCATACGCACGCCCAGGTCGGCGGCGCGCTGGCGGTCCACTTTGACCTGGAGCTCGGGGGTGGCCAGGTTCAGCATGGGGTTGACGTCCACCAGGCCGGGGTTCTGGCGCAGCCGGTCGGCGGCTTTCTTGGAAATGTCGACCAGGTTGTTGATGTCGGGGCCGCGAATGACGGCGCGGATGGGAAACCACATCTCTCCGCCCAACGTGGAGGGCAGCCGGACATTGAAGGTAACGTTGTGGTAGCTCCTCAAAATCTCGCGGACGGCTCCGGCCATCTGCTCATGGGTGCGCTTGCGTTTCTCGGGAGGAAGCAGGCGGACATAGAGATGGGCGTGATGGGAGAGGCCGTGGGTGTAGGGCTGGACGAAGTCCACCTCCGGCAGAGTCTCGATCTTGCGCACCATATCGGTGGCGGTGGCGATGGTACGCTGGAGCGAGGTGCCTTCGGGGAGGCTGAAGGAGCTTTGCAGCTCGCTCTGGTCGTCGGCGGGGATCCAGTCGCGCCCCACTAGGTAATAGAGCGGGAAGGTGGAGGCGAAGGTAACCAGGCAAATCAGGATGATGGCGAGGCGGTGTTCGAGCGACCAGGTGAGGCAGCGCAGATAGAAATTCTCCAGCGCGTGGGCGAACTTCAGCTCCCGCGAGCGCGCATGGCCGTTGTTGGCGCGCACCTGAAGCAGGCGGGAGCTCAGCATGGGGGTGAGGGTAAAGCTCACCAGCAGGGAGACCAGGATGGCCATGGCCATGGTCCAGCCGAAGGCGTTGACGTAGCGGCGGGCATAGCCGCTCATAAAGGCGATAGGCAGGAAGATGATGACCAGCGACAAGGTGGTGGCCATGACCGCCAGGCCGATTTCCTGGGTGGCCTCGATGGCGGCGCGCTGGCGCTCGACGCCTTTTTCCTCCAGATAGCGGAAGATGTTTTCCAGCACAATGATGGCGTCATCAATGACGATGCCCACCGCCAGGGTCAGCGCCAGCAAGGTCATGTTGTTGAGGGTGAAGTCCATGTAGCGCATCAACGTAAAGGTGGCGACGATGGAGGTGGGAATCGCCAGGCCGGCGATGAGCACGGCGCGCCAGTTGCGGATAAACAGCAGCACCACCAGGCTGGCCAGGAAGCTGCCCAGAATCAGGTGCTCGAGCAAGGAGTCGAGCGAGGCTTTGATGAAGGCGGAGATGTCCTGGGTGATTTTCAGCTCCACCCCCGGGGGGAGCTCGCGCTGCAACTGGGCCACGCGCGCCTTGACTTGATCGGCGACCCGAACGGTGTTGGAGCCCGTTTGGCGGCGCACCTCCACGCTCACCACATCTTTGCCGTGGAACATTGACCAAGTGCGCAGCTCTTCGGCGCCATCTTCGACGCGGGCCACATCGCGGACGCGAATGGGAGTTCCGCCGCGGGTGGCGATGATGATGTCAGCGAACTGCTCGGTCGAGGTGACGCGACCCAGGGTGCGAAGACCTAGCTCCTCGGCGCCGTGAACCACGCGGCCGCCCGGGGCTTCCACGTTCTCTCCCTGGAGGGCGCGGCGGACATCGAGAACAGTAAGGTTGTGCGCGGTGAGGCGCTCGCCATCGAGCAGCAGGCGGATTTCGCGGCGCTGGCCGCCGTTCAGGCTGACTTCCCCAACCCCCTGCACAGTCTGCAAGGCGCGGCGGACCTGCTTATCGGCCAGCTCGGTCAGCTCGCGCCGGCTCATGGGCCCGGCGACCAGAACGGTGAGAATGGGGTCGGAGTCGGGGTCGGCCTTGGCGATGACGGGAGGAAGAGTGCCCGCCGGCAGGCGACCCATGGCCCCGGCCACTTTCTCGCGCACGTCCTGGGCGGCGGCTTCGATCTCGCGCTCCAGCACAAAGGTGCAGATAATGCGGGCGTTGCCTTCGAAGGCCCACACGGAAATCTCATCGAGCCCGCTGACGGTGGAGATGGCGTCCTCGAGCGGCAGAACCACGCTGGCGACCATTTCCTCGGGGCTGGCGCCCGGCAGGGTGATGGAGACGAAAACCGTGGCAGGGTCGGCGCGAGGAAAGAGGTCCACGCCCAGCTCACGATAGGAGAAAATCCCCAGGGTGACGATGAAGGCAATCAGCATCACCGCGAAAACGGGGCGGCGGACGCAGACTGCGGCGATTTTCATTGGCTACTCCGTCGCCTCGCGCACGTGGGCGCCGCTGAAGAGCTCGCCCTGGAGGGGCACGGCGACGCGGTCGCCCGCCTTCAATCCTTCCCGCACTTCGATGCGGTCGTCCTGGTGGGGTCCGGGCTTGATTTCCCGCTCTTCGACCTGGCTGCTGTTCAGCAGATAGACTTTGTAGACGCCGTAGCGGTAGTTGACGGCGGCTTCGGGAACGAGGAGAGCTTTTTCTTCCACGTTACTGGGAATGGTGGCCTGGATAAAGAAGCCCGGCTTCAGGCGGCCGGCGGGATTAGAGAGCATGGCCTCGGCTTCAAAGCTGCGGCTCTCGGCGCTGACGGTGGGGTTGATGCGAACCAGGCGGCCGCGGAAGGTCTCGTTGGGATAGGCCTCGACGTGCACTTCCACTTCCGAGCCCAGCTTCATCGAGCTCGCCCATTTTTCGGGGACGGAGAGGCGAGCGCGCAATTGGTCAGTGCGGACAATCACGGCCACCGGGCTCTGCACGCGCAAGTATTCTCCCGGACTGACGCGGCGCTCCTTGACGGACCCCGGGAAGGGGGCGCGGATGGAGGCATCGGCGAGTTTTTTGGCGGCGAGGTCGCGCGAGGCTTGGCTTCCTTGCAAGCGGGCTTTCAGCTCATCGACTTCTTGAAGAGCCTGGTCGTGGGCGGCGCGGGCGCCCTTGAAGCGCGTGGCGGCTTCGTCGAGCTGCTGCTGGGAGATGAGCTGGTCGCGGAAGAGTTGCTCGGCGCGCTTGTATTTTTGCTCTGCCTCATAGAGGTCGGCGGCGGCGCGCTGCACGAAAGCCACCTGGGTGGGGTCGCGCGGCAGGGGGTCGTCGGGGCCGATGCCCAGGCGGGCGCGGACTTCGGCGACGGCGCCGCGCTGGCGTTCGAGCTCGAACTGCAATTCCACATTGTCGAGTGTCACCAGCACTTGCCCGTCGCGCACCGTGTCGCCCACGTCGGCCAGCACCTGCTCCACGCGGCCCTCGACTTCGGCGCTGATGGTGCTTTCTTCCAGGGCGTAAAGCGAGCCGACGGCTTCCACCGAGCGGCGGACGAGTCTTTCTTCCACGGGATAAATGCGGACTGCGACGGGATTGGTGGTGTCGCCGCGGGCTCCGCCCGAGGGGTCGCGCGAGCAGCCGGGGGCTAAGGCGCACACCAGGGCCGCCGCGAACAGCCACTGTGGTCGCGGGAGCCTGGGGTGACCTAGGGAACTACCTGGTGAGCCAGTCGCCACGTTGTCAAATGCTTAGACGGAACCCGATTGCCTACGGTTACCCATTTTGCCCTAGGCAGGAGTTTTCGACAAGCAGGCCGGGCGCCCCCGGGAGCCGCCGGCTACATGGCTCCTTCGTCGGCCGAAGGGCCGTAGATGGCGGGTACGGGAATGTTGTTCAGCCGCAGATAAACGCCGAGCTGGGCGCGGTGGTGGATGGCGTGGCTCATCACGAAGCTGCGGAAGACGGCTACGCGCGGCAGGGTGAAAATCGTTCGGCCGGTCATCAGCAGTGACCATGGCTTCATGAGGTTCTCGTCGCTAACCCCGCCGAGAGCGGCACGCGCGGCGGCCACGTTCTTGTCAAAGAGGTCAAGGATTTCTTTCCGCGACTTGGGGTTGGGCGGCTGATAGGGCGGGGCGCCGGGAGGGGCCAGGTCGAGGGATTCGCTCTCCATGGCATTCACGGTCCAGCTCGGGATCTCGGCCAGATGCGAAGCCAGCCGGCTCATGGTCATGGATTTTTCATGGGGCTTCCAGCTGAACTTGTCCTCGGGAACCCGCTCGAGGGTTTTTCGCGTGTTAGCCATTTCGTGGTCGAACTCGCCCAGCAGCGCTTGATTCATTCCCATGCGACCTCCCGCCTACAGTGAATTTCTTTGCCGTCCGATTTCTTTCTTACCCCGCCGACTCCAGGCTGCGCGTCAGGCGCTCGACGACCTGGCGGAGCTGGCCGAGCTTTTCGCGGCCGTCGGCGCGCTGCGCCGGGCTCAGTTTTTCGATTTCCCCGGCCAGGTCTGCGCAAAGCTGCGTGGCGCGGCGGATCCGCTCCTGGGTGAGCAGGCCGGCAAAAGGTGTCGGCACGCCCGCGGAGCCCGGTTGGGCCAGGGCCATTTGCATACTCCAGGCGGTGACGCGGATGTGGTCGGTGGCGTCGCGGAAATCGGTCAGCAAGCGCGGGTCAACCGCCCCGCTGCCGCGCTTGAAGGCGCGTTCGAGTTCCTTCATTTCGCCGATGGCTTTGCTGAGTCGTTCGGCCATCTGTTGGTTGTCCTGAACCTCTGCGGACATGGTGAACCCCCCTCTGCGGCTGGCGTCGGCTCGGATGCAGGGGGAACCGTACCGCGCCGTTAGTGTCGAGTCAAGCCGGCGCTGAGGGCGTCAATCGAGCCAGCGCAGGCTGAGGCCGCCGTTGAGTCGAATCCCGAGCGTGCGCGCTTCGCCCGGCCGGAAGCTGGAACGGATGGACTCGGTTTGGTCAAACGATTCGCCTTCGGCGCTCCGTTTTTTTCTCCGCTGGCCGGGAGGAACCCAGCCGCCTCGCGCGGTCGCCGTCGTGCTCCGGACGCGGATGGCGATGGAACGCGTATCAGCGGGCACGCGCAGGTTCTCGGCGATGGCTCCCGCGGAAAGCGCGAAACTCTCTAGCTGCTTCCCATCCGCGAAGACGGAGAGCGTCGCCTGCTCGAGGCCGCTCCAGCCTTGGAGGTGCAGTGTGGCGACCGCGGCGGCGCGCGACCGGGCAGGGCTCGACGGGCTTGGGCTGAGTCCAGTTGTTTTTCGAGTGGCAGGCTCGGGCGCTGTGGGCTCTGCGGGGCGGCGTGAGAGACGCCACCAGGCCCCGGCAACCAGCGAGAGCAGCAGGGCTACGGCCACGGCGGCAAGAAGCCCTCGGGGAAGGCGTGAGCGCTCGACCGGCGGCGATAGCACGGTAGGAGCAACAGTGAGTGGCAGCGGCGCGGGAAGGCGTTGCGTGGTGGGGGCGGAGGG
>JBOGNW010000222.1:0-2989 GCA_050747425.1 Candidatus Acidiferrales bacterium | reverse complement strand
CGAACAACTCCGCGGCCAGAAGCGGGACCTGCTGGAGGCGGCTTACATCGAGCAGGCGCGCAGCCAGGCGCGGGTGGTCAACTACCTGGCGCGGCAGATTCTGGAGTCACACCGGGTCTCGCCCTAGGCACTCGAGAGCTGCACAGGGAGATTCTTCGCCGCCAAGGCATGCAGGGGCTCAGAATGACACGCTGTCCTAGGCCCTCGGCTTAACTATCAACACTACGTCCTAAAGCAGGCCAGGCCCGTCCCGCAGGAAAACATGCAGATTCCTCGCCGCTAAGGCGTGCAAGGGCTCGGAATGACAGTGCTAGGTTCTTCAATACCCTACGAGCGGGCGGGTTCGGCTTGTTCGCCGGCGCAGAGCTTGCCGAACTCGCTGGTGTAGTGAAGCGGGACGTCGCAGTAGGTTCCCTTCTCCAGGGAGTAGACCTCGCAGGTATTGAAGGGGCGCGAGTAGATGTGGAGGCTGACGGCGCGCTCCTGAAACTCGCGCAAGTTCAAGACCTGGTGCACGGGCTCGTCCTGATCGACCTCGAGCGGCGCGGTAGGGGTAATGAGGAAAGCCGAGCTGGGCTCGAGGCGGCAGGTCATCGCCGTGAGGTCACGCGCCACCACGCGATAGTTCTGGTTCTTCAGCTTGCCGATGGGCACCAGCATCCAGCACTGCTGCTCGCGGTGGTTGTGGATGCGGCTCACCTGGCCGACGTCCCAGCCAATGGCCAGCAGCTCGAAGAGGTCGTTCTTGAAAATCAGGTTGCGTGTATAGCTGGCGGCGCTGAAGAAGAGATAGGGCACCAAGGAATCCGGCCGCACGGGGTGGGTCTTGATGTAGTCGTAGACGGCCTGCGGGCCAAAGTCGGGAATGGCTTGCAAGCCGCTAATAAAGTCATCAATCCCCACCAGCCGCGTGGCTATTTCGGTCATCGCTCCACCCCCGCCTCAACTGACAATCAGTAAAACGGTTCCGTGCTCGACGGTGTCGCCCTCGCGCGCAAGAATTTTCTCCACCACGCCTTTCTGAGCCGAAGGGATCTGGTTTTGCATCTTCATGGCTTCTACCACCACCAGGCCCTGCCCGGCTTCCACGGCCTGATTTTCTTCGACCAGCACTCGAACCACTTTGCCGGGCATGGGCGCGCGAATTTCTTGCCGGCCGGCCAGCCCCAGCCCGCCGCTGGCGCGCCCGTGCCAGCGGCGCGGGTTCTCCACCGTGGCGGGCAGTTCCGCGCCGCGCACCTGGAGGCGAAAGTTCTCTCCCGTCCGTTCGACGCTGACTGTAAACGATTGCCCCTCGAGGAGCAACGAGAAAACACCCGGCACCACTTGGAGGACATCCACGATGCGGCGCTGGCCATCGAGGGCGCACTCCCACCCCACGCCGCGCCGAGTCAACTCCACGCTGCGCGGCTCGCCGCCGACACTTACTTTGAACTTCATCGCCGGGGCCGCCCACCGGAGCGCAGGGCTGCGGCGCGTGCGGCTTGTTTCCACTTGCTCGTCGTCTCAGGATGCAGGCCGTTGGTGGCTGGGGTCATTTCGCCCAGGACGGCTGCGAGGGCGGCGGCGTCCCGCAACGGACTCGGCGTGCCGGTGGGCGGCGGCTCGGCCAGCAGGCGGTCGACAAGCTCGGTGTCGAGCTCGCCGCGTTGAAATTCTTCGCGCTCCACCAGACGGCGGAAGAAAGAAAGGTTGGTCTGGATGCCGCCGACCTCATACTCGGCGAGGGCGCGGCGCAGACGGGCTAAAGCCTCGTGGCGCGTGCTGCCCCACGAGATGAGCTTGGCGAGCAGTGGATCGTAGTCCAGGGGCACGGTCCAGCCTTCGTAGACGCAATCATCTACACGCACGCCGGGGCCGGCGGGCCGGACCAAGCGGGTAATACGGCCCGGGCAAGGGAAAAAGTTGTTGTTGGGGTCTTCGGCGTACAGTCGACACTCGATAGCGGCCCCGCGCCAGACGATATCTTCTTGCCGATAGCCCAGCGGGTCGCCGGCCGCCAGGCGAATTTGTTCTTTGACGAGGTCGAGGCCGGTCACGAGCTCGGTGACGGGATGCTCGACCTGGAGGCGGGTGTTCATCTCCAAGAAAGAAAAATCGAAATCGCGGCCGTGCTGCGGGGAGCGCACGACGAGGAATTCGACGGTGCCGGCGTTGGTGTAGCCGACGGCCCGGGCAATCTTTACCGCGGCCGCGCCCATCTCCTGGCGCAGCGCCGAGGTCATTACCGGCGAGGGTGACTCTTCGACAAGTTTCTGATGGCGGCGTTGCAAGGAGCACTCACGCTCGCCGAGGTGGACCAAGTTGCCGTGCTGGTCGCCGAGGATTTGGATTTCGATGTGGCGGGGGCGCTCGAGATATTTTTCCAAGTAGAGCGCGGGGTCGCCGAAGGCGTTTTGGGCTTCAGAGCGGGCGTCGCGCCAGGCGGCCTCCCACGCGTCGGGCGCGCGCAGCACGCGCATGCCTTTGCCGCCGCCGCCGGCTACGGCTTTGAGAACGACGGGATAACCCCACTGGGCGGCGAAGCGCGCGCCTTCCTCGGCTGCGGCCAGCGGCCGCTCGATGCCGGGCACGACGGGGACACCGACGCGCGCGGCTGTCTTGCGCGACTCGGTTTTGCTGCCCATCAACTCCATGGCTTGCGGAGGCGGGCCGATGAAGACGAGGCCCGCCTGCTGGCAGGCGTGGGCGAGGGCGGGATTCTCGGCGAGAAAGCCGTAGCCGGGATGAAGGGCGTCGGCGGCGCAGCGCTGCGCGACAGCTATCAGTTTCTCGATGCAGAGATAGCTTTCGGCGGAGGGGGCGAGGCCGATGGGATAGGCTTCCTCGGCCATCAGCACGTGCTGGGAGGCGCGATCCACGTCGGAATAGACGGCGACGGCTCGGATGCCGAGCTCGCGGCAGGCGCGGATGATGCGCACGGCAATTTCGCCGCGGTTGGCGATGAGGAGTTTTTTGAAGGGCGGCATCTGTATTCTTCTTACCACCC
>JBOGNW010000221.1:0-3931 GCA_050747425.1 Candidatus Acidiferrales bacterium | reverse complement strand
CATCAGGACATCACCCTCAACTCCGCTATGCTGCTCGACTCCGGCGCGGTGCTGCTGCTGCCCGCCCGCACTCGCTATGAGCAGCCGGGCGGCGGCACCATCACCAGCACCGAGCGGCGCATCCGCTTCAGTCCCGAAATTTCGGGACCGCGCCCGGGAGAAGCCCGCGTGGAGTGGGAAATCCTTTCTGACCTCGCTCAACTCGCCCTGCCGCCCGAACGCCGCGGCGCCCTCTACTACCGCAACGCTGAGGAGATTCGGCAGGAGATGGACCGGGTCATGCCGCTTTATAAGGGCATCGCCACGCTCAAAAAGGAAGGCGACTGGGTGCAGTACGGCGGCGCGCGCTTGCTCGAAGGCGGCGTCTGTCCAAAAATGCCCGACGGCCGCGCCCGCTTCAGCGCGTTGGATCTGCCGCCGCTTTCTCCGCCCGGGCGCTTTCTGCTCGCCACCCGCCGCGGCAGCCAGTTCAACTCTATGATTTTTGATTCCCTCGACCCGCTCACCGGCGCCCGCCGCGGGGACGTGCTCGTCTCTCCCGAGGACGCTCGCGCCTTGGGCCTAGCCCCCGGGGACGCCATTCGAGTGCGCTCGGAGGTGGGCGAGTTTAGAGGGAGAGCACGATTCGGGCAGGTGGCGCGCGGCTGCCTGATTGCTCTGTGGCCGGAGGCCAACGCCGTGATTCCGCGGCGCTACGATCCGGGCTCGGGGTCGCCGGACTACAACGCCGAAGTCACGCTCGAAAAACTCACGGGGTAATGGAACCCGTTCCCTCCCCATCCGCTTCATCCACGAACCGCACCGCGCCGCCGCCCTGCTCAGATCGCAATGCCCGAGCCTGGGCGGCAGCGCCGGCTGCCAATTTGGCGGTTGCGGGAAGGGCGCGCCCTGAGGCAAAATCCCTCTTCACTCGCCTGGAGGTTCCATGGCAACCAAGAAAAAAACCACGCGGCCCCGCGACGTGCAACTCTACGTCGGCACGCGCAAGGGCGGGTTTATTTTCCGCAGCGACCTGAGGCGGAAGAGCTGGCGGGTCGAAGGTCCGCTCTTCCCCGGCTGGGAGGTCAACCATCTGATGCGCGACTCGCGCTCGGGCTGGCTCTGGGCGGCCATCAACACCACCTGGTGGGGCAATGACCTGCAAGTCAGCCGCGATAACGGCAAGAGCTGGCGGAAAGCGAGCGCCGGCCTGGCGTTTAGCCCGGGTCGCAAAATGGTTATGAAGGACTCCAGCTCCAAGCGCGGCCTGAGCATCAATCGCCTTTGGCACGTCGCTCCCGACCGCCCCTCGCGGCCGCAGACGCTCTGGTGCGGGGTTGACCCGGGGGCGCTCTTCCGCACCGACGACGGCGGCAAGAACTGGCGCGAGGTGCGCTCCCTCACCGAGCACCCCACGCGCGCGGCCTGGCAGCCGGGCGCCGGCGGCCTAATGGTGCACACCATTCTGCTCGACCCACGCGAGGAGCGGCGGATGTACGTCGGCATTTCCGCCGCCGGCTGCTTCCGCTCCGACGACGACGGCCAGAGCTGGCAAGCGATGAACAAGGGCGTGCGCGCCGATTTTCTCCCCACCAAGTTCCCCAAAGTGGGGCAGTGTGTCCACCGCATGGCAATGGACGCCAAGCGACCCGAGGTCATCTATCAGCAGAACCACTGCGGGCAATACCGCAGCGATGACGGCGGCGCTACCTGGGCGGACATCGCCAAGGGCTTGCCTTCACGCTTTGGTTTCCCCGTCGTCGCCCATCCGCACGCTTCGGGCACCATCTACGTCGTGCCGGAAAAAGATGCACAGTACCGTTTCGTGCCGGGGGGCCGCTTCTCGGTCTTTCGCTCGCGCAATGGCGGGCGAAGCTGGCAGCGGCTCGTGCGCGGACTGCCGCAGGAGAACGCTTATCTCGCCGTGATGCGTCACGCCGCCACGCGTGACACCTGCGAGGAAGCGGGGATTTATGTGGGCACGACGACGGGAGAAATTTTTTACTCGCGCAACAGCGGCGATGCCTGGGAGCTGATGCCGACCCACATGCCGCCCATCCTCTCTCTTGAAGCCGCTGCCCTACCGCAGTCTTGCCGCACAGCCGCGACTTGTGAGAGTATTTTGGCGACTGTGGGGCCCGTATGAAGTGCGCCAAAACCCTTCCGCTGCTTCTGGCCGTTCTTCTGTTGTGGGCTACGACCGCCGGAGCCCAGGAAACACCAAAGCCGCCCGAAGACCCGCAAATGAAGCTGGTGACGGACATGACCGACCAGGTTTGGGCCCAGTGGACCAAGTTCCACCGCGCGGGCGGGAAGGCGAGCGACCCGGAGAATCCAGCGCGCAAGTGGGCTCCGATTTTCTGGCAGTACCACGAAACGCATCCGGGCACAGCGGCGAGCGCCAAAGCGGCACGGCAGGCGTTGTATCTCTACTTGAGCGCCGACCAGGAGGACGAGGCCTTCGCGCGGGTGGATACGCTGGGCCAGGACGATCCGTTCTGGGACGGTCCCGAAGTTCTCTTCTATCTCGCCGAACATAAGAAGGACTTCACCTACATCATCAACAAGGCCGAGTCGCTGCTGAAGCAGCTCACCGATAAGAAAAAACGGACCGCCGTTGCCTTCGTCCTCGGACTTGCCTACTGGGAGAAGAAGGAGCTGGAACGGGCCAAAGCGGCTTTCGAGATAGCCCGGCAGGAATCCCCAGAATCCGACTACGCCCGGAGAGCAACGGGCAACATCTTCGAGATCACTTCGCTGAACATCGGGCAGCCAGCGCCGGCCTTCACCGTCAAGACCACCGACGGCGCGCTCCTCTCCCTCGCCGATTTCAAAGGCAAGTTGGTGCTGCTCAATTTCTGGGCCACTTGGTGAAAGGTCTGCATGGCGGAGGTTCCGCTGCTCAAGAAACTGAATAAGAAGCACAGCAAGCAAGGCTTCCTGATCGTCGGGATTTCTTTCGATGAAGACCTGGCGGTGCTCGAGAAGACCGTAGCCGCCAAGGGTCTGAACTGGACGCACATTGGCGACGGCAAAGGCATGGACAAGTCCGAGCTGGGGAGGCTGTTCAACGTGAAGTTCACGCCGATGAATTATCTCCTCGACCGCGAAGGAAAGATTGTTGCCAAAGACATCCCCGGGGATGAGCTAGCCAGAGTGATTGGCGAAGCAGTGAAGAAGTGACGGCAGGCGGAGAGACCTCCCTAGCGGCGGGCGGCGGGGGCGAAGCGTTCAGGAAGAGGCGTTCACGCTAAAGGGGACGAGCTCGGCGGGCAGGGTAAAGCGAACGTCTTCGGGAATCACCTCCACTTCTTCCACGTGGGTAAAGCCCATCACTTGCAAGCGCTGGCTGACGCGCTCGACCAGCACCTCGGGCGCCGAAGCCCCGGCGGTTAGCGCGATGCTCTCGACATCGGCAAGCCAGGTCGGCTCGATGGAGAGCTCGTCTTCGATCAAGTAGGCGCGCGCGCCGGCGCGCTTGGCCACTTCCACGAGACGGTTGGAATTGGCACTATTCTGCGAGCCCACCACCAGCACCAGCTCGACGCGCTCACCGACGCGCTCCACGGCCTCCTGGCGGTTCTGAGTGGCGTAGCAGATGTCGTCGGCCGGCGGCCCTTTGATGGCCGGGAAGCGCTGCCGCAGCCGCGCCACAATCTCGGCGGTGTCGTACTGGCTCAGCGTGGTCTGGGTCAGGTACACGACGTGATTGGGGTCGGGGACTGCGACCGCGTCAGCTTCGGCAACACTCGAAACAATTTCGGTGACGGCGGGGGCTTCGCCGGAAGTGCCTTCCACTTCATCGTGGTCGCGGTCGCCAATCAAGAGAATGGAGTAGCCCTCGCGGGCAAACTTGATGGCTTCGAGATGGACTTTGGTGACCAGCGGGCAGGTGGCGTCAATCACCCGCAGCCGGCGCTCGCGGGCCATCTGGCGCACGGCGGGCGAAATC